>NZ_JBFTKG010000026.1:0-61507 GCF_056395825.1 Arthrobacter sp. 05T47
CCAGGACCTCACCGATGACCAGATCTGGAACCTCAAGCGCGGCGGCCACGACTACAACAAGGTCTACGCCGCGTACAAGGCCGCGACCGAGTTCAAGGGCAARCCCACSGTCATCCTGGCCCACACGGTCAAGGGCTACGGCCTGGGCACCCACTTCGAGGGCCGCAACGCGACCCACCAGATGAAGAAGCTCACCCTCGCGGACCTCAAGGCCTTCCGCGACCACCTGCGCATCCCGATCACGGACGASCAGCTCGAAGCGGACCTCTACCGGCCCCCGTACTACCACCCCGGCATGGACTCCCCGGAGATCCAGTACCTCATGGGCCGCCGCAAGGAACTCGGCGGCTTCGTCCCCGAACGSCGCTCCAAGCACGTCGACGTCACCCTCCCGGATGAGAAGGTCTACGAAGTCGCCAACCGCGGCTCCGGCAAGCAGCAYGCCGCCACCACCATGGCGTTTGTCCGCCTGCTCAAGGACCTCATGCGGGACAAGGAGTTCGGCAMGCGGATTGTGCCGATCATTCCGGATGAGGCACGGACCTTCGGCATGGACGCGTTCTTCCCGACGGCCAAGATCTACAACCCGAACGGCCAGAACTAYCTYTCCGTGGACCGCGAGCTCGTCCTSGCSTACAAGGAGTCCATCTCCGGCCAGATCGTGCACGCCGGYATCAACGAGGCCGGYTCCGTGGCAGCCTTCACCGCCGCGGGCACCTCCTACGCCACCCACGGCGARCCRCTGATCCCGGTCTACGTGTTCTACTCGATGTTCGGSTTCCAGCGCACCGGCGATTCCTTCTGGGCCGCCGCSGACCAGATGACCCGCGGGTTCATCATCGGCGCCACCGCAGGCCGCACCACCCTCACCGGCGAAGGCCTGCAGCACGCCGACGGGCACTCCCCCATCCTCGCCGCCACCAACCCGGCMGTCGTCACCTACGACCCGGCATACGGCTACGAGATGGGCGTCATCGTCCGCGACGGCCTCAACCGGATGTATGGTCCCGRCGAAGCCGGAAAAGAAATTGCCGACAACGMCCCCTCGCGGAACGTGATGTACTACATCACGGTCTACAACGAGCCGATCGTGCAGCCGCCGGCACCGGCGGAACTCGATGTCGAAGGCATCATCAAGGGYATCTACCTGCTGGCGCCGGCCAAGATCGACGGCCCGCGCACGCAGATCCTTGCCTCCGGYGTGTCCGTCCCCTGGGCCCTCGAGGCCCAGCGGATCCTCGCCGAGGACTGGGGCGTCTCCGCCGATGTCTGGTCCGTGACCTCCTGGACCGAACTGCGCCGCGACGCCATGGCMGCCGAGGAAGAAGCCTTCCTCAACCCCGGYSAGCCCGCCCGYGTCCCGTTCGTSACCCAGCAGCTCGCCGGCGCCACCGGTCCGATCGTCGCGGTCACCGACTACATGAAGGCCGTGCCSGACCAGATCCGCCAGTTCCTCCCGAACGAGTTCGCCTCSCTCGGCGCCGACGGCTTCGGCTTCTCCGACACCCGCGCCGCGGCMCGCCGCTTCTTCAAGAACGACATCCACTCCGTGGTGGTCCGTTCCCTGCAGATGCTCGCCCGCCGCGGCGAAGTCGACGCCCAGGCGCCCGCCCAGGCCATCGAGAAGTACCGCCTGCACAACGTGAATGCCGGCACCACCGGCAACGCAGGCGGCGACTCCTAACCTGACGCCCTGCCGGGCCGTGAGGCCAGGCATCGTACTCGACGGCGGCTCYCCACCGATTGGTGGGGGCCGCCGTCGGGCGTTTAACMGTCYTAWCGGCCGTTCCGYCCAAMGCCGCCGGSCGCTGTGACGCAGGACAACGGCAGTTGTAGCCTTCGCACAAATGGAGCTTGGGCGGCGCGCCCCGTATGCTCAATGCATGGCAGAGCCGATCACCACTCCCGAAAAACGCAAGCCGGCCTCGAGGGCGATGACTCCGGAGAAAGCCGARACCCTCAARAAGCTCCGCGCCAGCGTGGGCCAGCTGTCGACGACGACGCTGCGCCAGTTGGAGAAGTCCCTGCCGTGGTACGGCCGGCTGAACTCGGACGAGCGCTCCGCGCTGGGCATGGTGGCCCAGAACGGCATCGCGGCTTTCGTYACCTGGTATGAGCGGCCGAGCTCGCCGTCGTGGATCCTYTCCGACGTCTTTGGCACCGCGCCCACCGAACTGACCCGCTCCATCAGCCTCCAGAAGGCGCTCCAGCTGATCCGGATCGTCGTGGAAGTGGTCGAAGACCAGGTCCCGGTCATAGCCCCGGAAGCGGACCAGTCAGCCCTCCGCGAAGCCGTGCTGCGCTACTCGCGCGAGGTCGCCTTCGCGGCTGCCGACGTCTATGCCCGCGCCGCGGAATCCCGCGGMTCCTGGGACACCCGCCTGGAAGCCCTGATCGTCGACGCCATACTCCGCGGCGAAAACACGGACGCRCTGCGGTCCAGGATCGCGGCSCTGGGCTGGAAGGCGCAGGAGCGCTTCACCGTCATGGTCGGAAATTCCCCGTCCGAACCAAGCGCCAGCTACGTCAGCGAACTGCGGCGCACCGCGGGGCGTTTCGCCGAGGACGCCCTYGTGGGGATCCAGGGCGACCGGCTCATCCTCATCCTCGGMGGTGTCCACGACCGGGAGACCGCGTACCTGAAACTCAGCGAACTCTTCGCCCCCGGCCCGGTGGTCTACGGCCCGGAGGCCGGGTCCCTGCTCGAGGCCAGCGGCTCCGCCCAGTCGGCMTTTGCCGGYCTGACSGCGGCCCGCGCCTGGCCSTCCGCGCCGCGCCCGGTGGCGGCCGATGACCTGCTCCCCGAGCGGGTGATCTCCGGCGACGACGCCGCCCGCCGCTCCYTGGTCAAGAACATCTACCGCCCCYTGCTSGCCGCCTCCAACGGGCTMGTGGAGACCCTCGGCACGTACCTTGAACTGGGCCATTCGCTCGAGGCGACWGCCCGTGAGCTCTTCGTCCATGCCAACACGGTCCGCTACCGGCTCAAGCGCGTCTGCGACGTCACGGGCTGGGATCCCCTGCTGCCGCGGGAGGCGTTCGTGCTCCARACCGCCCTCGTCGTGGGCCGGYTGTCGGCYCCTCCGAAGGCCCCCACGGAGCGGCAGCCTCCCCGCAACGGCTCCTGATCCGTTGTAGACTTCCTACAAACTGACCCAGTGAGCTTGGTGCATGAAAACACGAATGTTCACGCCGTAATTTGGAAAGCTGGTTACGTGCTTGCAATCGTCTGCCCTGGACAGGGCTCCCAGACCCCTGGTTTTCTGGCCCCCTGGCTGGAACTGCCACCCGTCGCAGGCCTCCTGGCCTCCCTCAGCGAAATAGCAGGCATCGACCTCACCGCCCACGGCACYACCTCCGATGAGGAGACCATCAAGGACACTGCCGTCGCGCAGCCCCTGATCGTCGCCGCCGGACTGGTGACCGCAAAGTCGCTCTTCGACGTCGAACTCGGAACCCTTCCGGTGGTCCTCGCCGGTCACTCGGTCGGCGAAATCACCGCGGCCTCGCTGGCCGGTGTCCTGACGGAAACCGAAGCCATGACGTTCGTCCGCGAACGCGCCAACAGCATGGCCGCGGCCGCGGCCGCCACCCCGACCGGCATGAGCGCCGTCGTCGGCGGCGACCCGGCCGAGGTCCTGGCCGCCATCGAGGCAGCCGGCGCCACCGCCGCCAACGTCAACGGGGCCGGCCAGACCGTCGCCGCCGGGACCCTGGAACAGCTCAAGGCCCTGGCCGAGAACCCGCCGGCCAAGGCCCGGGTCATTCCGCTGAAGGTCGCCGGCGCGTTCCACACCTCGCACATGGCTCCCGCCGGCGCGGCCCTGAAGGCCCTGCGCCCGTCGCTGCAGCCGCAGAACCCGCTGGTGCCGCTGCTGTCCAACTTCGACGGCGCGGAAGTCACCGACGGCGGCGCCGCCGTCGACAGCCTGATCGCCCAGGTCTCCCGCCCCGTCCGCTGGGACCTGTGCATGGAGACCATGGTGCAGCGCGGCGTGACCGGCGTGATCGAGCTGGCCCCCGCCGGAACCCTGGCCGGCCTGGCCAAGCGCGGCATGCCCGGCGTCAAGACTGTCACCGTCAAGACCCCGGACGACCTCTCCGCGGCCCTGGCCYTATTTGCAGAATTGGAGGGAGGGGCATGAGCGTTCCCACTCTGAAGCAGGCGCCCGTRCAGGAAAACACCCGCATCATGGGTGTCGGCGCCTACCGGCCCAGCGTGATCGTGACCAACGAGGACGTGTGCCAGTGGATCGATTCCTCSGATGAATGGATCCGCCAGCGCACMGGCATCATCACCCGGCACCGCGCRCCSGCCGATGTCAGYGTGATCGACATGGCCGAGGGCGCCGCCCGCGAGGCGCTGCAGAGGGCCGGCATCGAGGCCTCCCAGCTCGGCGCCGTGATCGTTTCCACGGTCACGCACCCATATGCCACCCCTTCSGCTGCCGCGAGCCTCGCCGACCGCCTCGGCGCGACCCCGGCCCCGGCCTTCGACATCTCCGCGGCCTGCGCCGGCTACTGCTATGGCATCGCCCAGGGTGACGCCCTGGTGCGGTCCGGCGCGGCCGCCTACGTCCTGGTCGTCGGCGCCGAAAAGCTCTCCGACGTCATCGACAACACGGAACGGACCATCTCCTTCCTGCTCGGCGACGGCGCGGGCGCCGTCGTGATCGGCCCCTCCGACACGCCGGGCATCGGCCCTTCGGTGTGGGGTTCGGACGGCAGCAAGTGGGATGCGATCGGCATGACCCACTCGATGCTGGATATCCGCGAGCTCGCCCTGACCGGCAAGCACGGCGCCGCTGTCAGCGACGAAGAAGCGGCAGTGACCGACGCGTCCCTGTGGCCGACCCTGCGCCAGGACGGCCAGACCGTCTTCCGCTGGGCCGTATGGGAAATGGCCAAGGTGGCCCAGCAGGCCCTGGACGCCGCCGGCATCCGGTCCGAGGACCTCGCCGCGTTCATCCCGCACCAGGCCAACATGCGGATCATCGACGAGATGGCCAAGAAGCTGCAGCTGCCCGAGACCGTCAAGATCGCCCGCGACATCGCGGACGCCGGCAACACTTCGGCGGCGTCCATCCCCCTGGCCACCCACCGCCTGCTTGAGGAAAACCCCGAGCTCAGCGGCGGGCTGGCGCTGCAGATCGGCTTCGGAGCCGGACTGGTCTTCGGCGCCCAGGTGGTCGTGCTTCCTTAGGCAGCCACCCGCTTTTCCGAACTAAATACGTTCCGCCCGTTTCACCTTTGCACSGCATGTACTTCGCGTTCAGGGCTTGTCCCCATGCGGTGCACAGCAAGCATTCCCGCACCAAGCCGAACCCTCGGTTTGATTCATTTCCGCCCCCGCATGCAGGCATTCGACCGGCAGGCGGGGGCAACAACTAGAAAAGGAGCCTTCAATGGCTAGCAACGAAGAAATCCTGGCCGGCCTGGCTGAAATCGTCAACGAAGAGACCGGCCTGGCCACCGAAGCCGTCGAGATGGACAAGTCCTTCACCGAGGACCTGGACATCGACTCCATCTCCATGATGACCATCGTGGTCAACGCCGAAGAGAAGTTCGGCGTCCGCATCCCGGACGAAGAGGTCAAGAACCTCAAGACCGTCGGCGACGCCGTCAGCTTCATCTCCAACGCCCAGGCCTAGTCTGGCTTCCGCCGGCAACGGCGGACCCGGTGACCGGTCCGGGCGCTGCAGTAGTGCCCGGACCGGACCACCACCAAGTGCACGACCCCAAAGTTTTCCCCTCGCAGGCCCCGGCCATCCCGTTCGCGGTCCCGGATACGGCAGGCGCACCGACAGAGAGTGATCCCATGGCACGCAAAGTAGTCATTACCGGTCTGGGTGCCACCACACCCATCGGCGGCGATGTCCCCACGATGTGGAAGAACGCGCTCAAGGGCGTCTCCGGCGCGCACACGCTCGAGGACGACTGGGTGGCCAAGTACGAGCTGCCGGTCCACTTCGCCGCACGCGCCTCCACCCCGGCCCTCGATGTCCTGACCCGGGTCGAAGCCAAGCGCATGGACCCGTCCACCCAGTTCGCCGTGGTCGCGTCCCGTGAGGCGTGGGCCGACTCCGGCATCACCGAAATCGACCACGACCGCCTGGCAGTGGCCTTCGCCACCGGCATCGGCGGCGTCTGGACCCTCTTGGACGCCTGGGACACCCTGCGCGAAAAGGGCCCCCGCCGTGTCCTGCCCATGACCGTGCCGATGCTGATGCCCAACGGCCCGGCCGCGGCAGTCAGCCTTGACCTGGGCGCCCGCGCCGGCGCCCACACCCCTGTCTCCGCCTGCGCATCCGGCACCGAGGCCGTGCACGTGGGCCTGGACCTGATCCGCGCCGGCAAGGCAGACGTCGTCGTCTGCGGTGGCGCCGAAGCGGCCATCCACCCCATGCCGATCGCCGCCTTCGCCTCCATGCAGGCACTCTCCCGCCGCAACGACGATCCCGAGCACGCCTCACGTCCCTACGACCGCGACCGTGACGGCTTCGTCATGGGCGAGGGCGCCGGCGCTCTGGTGCTCGAGGCCGAGGAACACGCCCTGGCCCGCGGCGCACGGATCTACGCCGAACTGGCCGGCACCTCGGTGACCGCCGACGCYTACCACATCACCGCCCCGGACCCCGAGGGCCTCGGCGCCACCCGCGCGCTGAAGGCCGCGATGTTCGACGGCCGCATCCAGCCCGAGGACATCGTGCACGTCAACGCGCACGCCACCTCCACCCCGGTCGGCGACAAGCCCGAGTACGCGGCCCTSAAGGCCGCCCTGGGCAAGCACGTGGACARCGTCGCRGTCTCGGCCACCAAGTCGCAGATGGGKCACCTGCTSGGCGCCTCCGGTGCGGTRGARGCCGTGCTGACSGTCATGGCCGTCTACGACCGCAAGGCGCCGGTGACCATCAACCTCGAGAACCAGGACCCGGAGATCCCGCTCGACGTCGTCACGACGGCCCGGGACCTGCCCGCCGGCAGCATCGCCGCGCTGAGCAACTCGTTCGGCTTCGGCGGCCACAACGCCGTGATCGCGGTACGCAGCGTGTAAGTGCTCCGCGCACTCCCCCGCCCATATGACAGATGGCGGCGATGTTCTCAAGGAACATTGCCGCCATCTGCCGTTTGGGTCCTGGTTGGGGCCGTAGTCGTTGATCACGACGCGATCCTGCGCCGGCCGCCCGGGGCCCCTCCCGGAATGAGCGATGGCGGCAATGCTCGTCCTGAACATTGCCGCCATCGCTCATGGGGCGCCTAGCTATGGAGTTGCTGCGGGCAGCCCCTGGCCGGTCCTTAGCCGACCTGGTGGAGCCARCGCACGGGCGCGCCTTCGGCTGCGTGGCGGAAGGGCTCSAGTTCCTCGTCCCAGGCCTCGCCCAGGGCGAGCGAGAGTTCGTGATAGACGGCGGAGGGGTCGCCTGCSCCGGATTCGTAGGCGTACCGGATRCGGTCCTCKGACACCATRATGTTGCCGTGGACGTCKGTGGTGGCGTGGAAGATTCCSAGCTCCGGGGTGTGCGACCAGCGKCCGCCGTCGACTCCCTGGCTCGGTTCCTCGGTGACTTCGTAGCGCAAGTGCGCCCAGCCGCGCAGAGCGGACGCCAATTGAGCCCCCGTGCCCGGCGYTCCGGTCCACGACAGCTCGGCCCGGAACATTCCGGGCGCGGCAGGCTGAGCGGTCCACTCCARGTCCGTCCGCTTGTCCACGACAGACCCTATGGCCCACTCGACGTGGGGGCACAAGGCAGTCGGGGCCGAGTGAACGAACAACACACCTCGGGTCAGTGCAACAGACATTCCATCCTCCATAGCTGTAGGTACGTCTTCCCCAACGACCTCTGCCTGGATGTCTGTCTGTTGCGCGGATCCGAWTTCATGCCGGCGGTCCCTGCCAGACTACTAATATACAACCGGGTTYGAARCTGGGACGTGGTGCATTCCAGCTTCAAGTTCAACTTGAAACTTCCCGGGCGTGAGTTTTATTCTGCCCTACCCCTCCTAATTACGCCAGTGCGATTCGGCGCGTCTTTTCCCGGCGCGCCGTGGCCGGTTGCATGGGSCRCCCGGCGGACCCTGGTCCGCTTGGCGGAGGGCAGATCTATGGGCGGATTCCCGKGCAGGAATCAGGGTCCAATGGCGGGCCCCTGGCGGTCGGACGCGATGGCGGGCCCTTGCCGGGCCCCTGGCGGCCGGACGTGATGTGCCGGCGATCCTCAGGCCCTGGGGTGCGCCTGCTGGTAGCTCTGCCGCAGCCTCTCGACGGACACGTGGGTGTAGATCTGGGTGGTGGCCAGGCTGCTGTGTCCGAGGATTTCCTGTACGGCGCGCAGGTCTGCGCCGCCGTCGAGGAGGTGGGTCGCGGCGGAGTGCCGCAGGGCGTGCGGACCGGTGGCTGCGGTGTCCCCCAACCGCTCCAGCATCTCCTTGACCACGCTGCGGACTTGACGCTGGTCCACCCGGCCGCCGCGTGCGCCCAGGAAGAGGGCGGGGCCGCTGGTTCCGGTGGCCAGGGCCGGCCGGCCGCGGCGGAGCCAGTCGTCCACCGCGAGCGCCGCCGGCAGCCCGTATGGGACCGTGCGTTCCTTGTTGCCCTTGCCGATCACCCGCAGCGTCCTGCGGTCCGGGTCGAGGTCATCCACGTCCATGCCGGCCAGCTCGCCCACTCGGACACCGGTGGCGTACAGCAGCTCCACCATRGCGCGGTTGCGCAAAGCCAGTGGTTCTCCCTCGGCCGAGGCGGCTTCGGCGTCGTCCACGAGCCGGAGGACCTGCTGSTGGTGCAGGACACCGGGCAGGGTCTTCTCCCGCTTGGGCGCCTTGAGCCGCAGGGCAGGGTCGGCCTCGATCAGTTCCTCGCGGACCGCCCAGGCGGTGAAGGCCCGGGCGGTAGCGGCGCGGCGGGCCAGGGTGGCGCGGGACTTGCCGGACTCGCTCTGGGCGCCCAGCCAGCGCCGCAGGGTCCCGAGTTCCAGCCCGGCAAGGTCCTGGACCCCCTCGGTCGCAGCGTGCGCCAGCAGGCTTTCGACATCGGAGAGGTAGGCCCGCACGGTGTGGGCGGAGCGGCCCCGCTCGGCGTCGAGGTAGCGGCCGAAGCGGGTGGCGGCGCCGTCCAGCGGGGCAGGGAGTTTCTGTGTAGACACCTTCCTACTCTGGCATTATTCCCGGGGCATTCAAGGAGCGCTCCGGCGAGCCGCGCCATGCCGGCGGCGCTCATCATGTCAGTTGGCCTTCCCCGAACGTTTCCAGCCGCCGTGCCGGGATTCGGCCAGGCCCAGCAGCCCCAGCCGGCCGAGCCCCGCGCGGACCGACTCCGGGCTCAGTCCGGCCACCGTGGCGAGCTTCTCGACGGAGCTGGTGGTCCGCAGCGGCAGGGCGTCGAGCAAGATTAGGTCCTCCAGGGTCAGTCCGTCGTGGGCTTCCGAGCGGGTTGACTTGTCCGAGGGCATCGCGTCGCCGCTCGGGGAGGCGAGCTCGGCGATTTCCCCCGCATCCGTGACGCACACCGCTCCGCCCTCCCGCAGGAGCCGGTGGCAGCCGGCGGAGTTGGCGCTGTGGATGGACCCGGGCACGGCGCCGACGGCCCGGCCCAGGCTTTCGGCATGATGGGCCGTGTTGAGGGCCCCGGAACGCCACCGGGCCTCGACGACGACGGTGACGGCGGCCAACGCCGCGATGAGTCGGTTACGCTGCAGGAAACGGTAGCGGGTGGGCGCGGAGCCGGGCGGAACCTCAGCAAGGACGGCCCCGTGGTCCGCCACAGCCCGGAGCAGGTCCTCATTTCCGGCAGGGTAAAAGCGGTCCACTCCCCCGGCCATGACAGCGATGGTGGGCATGCCGCCTGTACTTCCGGCCAGTGCCGCCCTGTGGGCGTGGGCGTCGATCCCGTAGGCGCCACCGGAGACGATCGTGAAGCCCCGTTGGGCCAGTGAGTAGGCGAGGTCGCCGGTCACSGACGCCCCGTAGCTGGTGCTGTCCCGGGAGCCCACCAGGGCTATGGTCTTGGCCGCCGGCGGCACCTCCTGCTCCATGCCCCGCCACCATAGGCACAGGGGTTCCTGCAGGCCGAGGTCCGCCAGCTGAAGGGGCCAYAATGCATCGGTGGGAATGATGATCCGTCCGCCGAGCCGCTGCATGGTGGCCAGGTCCCTCTCGGGGGCGAGGTCGGGTACCCGCGGTGCCCAGCGCTTGAGGGCGGCGCCCAGTCCTGACCAGGTGCCGCCGGGGCCGCTGTCCGCCAGGATTCCGGTGATCTCCTGTTCGAGCCCGGGACCGGCGGCGAGTCCGCCGGTGGCGATCCGGAGGGCGTCCTGCGCCCCCGCGGCCTGCACGAGTGCCAGCGCCGCCGCGTCCTGTGGTTCGAACAGTCGGGACAGCGCGGCCCGGGCTGTCCGTTCGTCATCCCTCATCGTGGTTCCTTTCGCGTGGCGGTGGGGGCGTAATTCGTGCCGGCGGGTTCACAGGGAGGCCGCCGCGGCCTGGCGGAGACCCAGCGCCTGCCCGACGTCGTCCGCGTCCGGTGCATCGTGCAGGGACAGATCCGCAACGGTCCAGGCGAGGCGCAGCACACGGTCATAACCGCGTGCTGTCAGCACGCCGCGCTCCAGCGCGTAGTCCAGGATGCGGGTGGTGGGGGCGCCAAGCCGCAGGGCCCCGCGCAGCAGCCGCCCCGGGACTTGGGCGTTGGTTTCCATCCCATACGGCAGCAGCCGGTCCAGCTGACGGCTCCGGGCCGCCCGGACGCGTTCGGCGATGCTGGCGGTCCCTTCCTCCTCCGCGGGCTGGCCGAAACCGGCGAGCGACACCCGCTCGACTTCGAGTTGGATATCGACCCTGTCCARCAGCGGACCGGACATCCGGGCCTGGTACCGGCGGCGCATGGTGGGAGTGCAGATGCAGTCCACCCCTTTGCCCGTTGCCTTGCCGCAGGGGCAGGGGTTGGCCGCGAGGACCAGCTGGAACCGGGCGGGATAGGCCGCGGACCCGGCCGAACGGTGGATGACCAGCTCGCCGCTTTCCAGCGGCTGCCGCAGGGCGTCCAGGACGCCACGGTCATACTCTGGGGCTTCGTCCAGGAAGAGCACGCCGCGGTGTGCACGGGACGCTGCCCCTGGCCGCGGCAGCCCGGACCCGCCGCCGATGATGGCCACGGCGGTCGCGGTGTGGTGCGGGTTCTCGTAGGGCGGACGGCGCAGCAGCTGCACGGAGCCCGACGGCAACGAACACAGGGAATGGATGGCCGTCACCTCCATCGCCTCGGTGTCACCCAGGTCCGGCAGCAGGCCCGGCAGCCGCTCGGCGAGCATGGTCTTCCCGGCGCCCGGCGGCCCCGTCAGCAGCAGGTGGTGGGCCCCGGCGGCAGCCACTTCCAAGGCACGCCGCGCCGCGGCYTGGCCGGAAACATCGCACATGTCCGGCGCCAGGGCAGGGCCGGGGCTAGTACCGGGGCCGTCATCCTCGGGCTCGGGCGCGAAGTCGAGGGCCAGGTCCTGCGGGTCCGCGCCGCAGTCGAAGGCGAGCCGGGCCAGGGTGGCATACCCCCGGACGCGTGCTCCGGGCACGAGCTCTGCCTCCGCGACGTTGGCCCGCGCCACGACGACCTCGGGGTAGCCGGCCCGTACTGCTGCCATCACGGCCGGGAGGATGCCCCGCACKGGCCGCAGCCGGCCGTCCAGGCCGAGCTCTGCAATGAAGACGATGCGGCCCGTGGGGCGGATGTCRTCTGCCGCCAGCAGCACGGCCATGGCGATGGCAAGGTCGAAGCCCGAGCCGCGTTTGGGCAGCGACGCCGGGATGAGGTTGGCCGTGATCTTCCGGCGGCTGAGCGGTATCCCCGAGTTCTGGGCCGCSGAGCGGATCCGTTCTTTGGCCTCGTTGAGCGACGCGTCCGGCAGGCCCAGGATGACGAACGCCGGGAGGGTCTGGCCGATGTCGGCCTCGACCTCCACGATGTAGCCGTTGAGGCCTACCAGGGCCACGGAATAGGTCCGTCCCAGGGACATCTAGCCCACACCCTTGAGGTGCTCGACGGCAGGCTCGCCAATGCCGTCGTCCAGCACGGCGACGACGTCCACGCGGCACAGCGGCGCCCGCAGCCCCTGGACGCGGCACCACGCCGCCGCGAGCCGGTGGAGCCGGGCCAGCTTGTCCGCACCGACGGCCTCGAACGGATGCCCGTACGCGAGGGATCTTCGGGTTTTCACCTCGGCRATGACCAGTGCGTCGCCGTCGAGCGCGACAATGTCGATCTCGCCCTCGGGACAGCGCCAGTTCCGCTSCACCACCCGCATGCCCTGGGCTTCCAAGTAGCCCGCCGCGAGGTCCTCCCCTCGCCGGCCCAGCACATCCTTAGCTCTCATGCCTCCATCGTGGAGCGCAGCCACGGACGAACACAGGGCACAATTTGGCTATGTGGAAACCTGGCAAACCGAGGAATCTGCCTGCCATATCACGGACGAGCTGTGCGCGGCCGATCAGTTCGACGCGGCGAGACCCGGTACTACATCCAGCAGTGGTTACACGGGCACAATCCAAATGATACGAGTGTCCGAAGCGCGTTCAGCAGTGCGGCCCATAATCAAAGCCGGCGAGGCGAACTGTGGGAGCAACAGGAATGAAGGTACTTTTCCTCGATATTGATGGAGTCGTCAACCGCGTGGGTACGAGACAGCGCTTTCGGGGCTTCATGGGCATCGATCCTGTCTTGGCATCCAAGGTCGGCAAGATAATCCTCGACACTGACGCAGCCATYGTCCTTACGTCCACATGGCGGCACTTCCAAGGCGGCCGTGAAGAAGTCGACCGACACGTTTACAAGACCTTTGACGTCACTCCGACAGCAGACACAGGTTTTCGTGGCGAGGAGGTGAAGATGTGGCTGGACCAGCATCCGGAAGTTACRCGGTATGCAATTGTCGACGATGACACTGACTTCTATGCCGGTCAGCCCTTGTTCAAAACGAGCTGGCARACGGGAATCACCGACGAGGTTGCGCAGCAGGTAACAGAATTTCTAAACAGAGGAGATAACCCRTGAGGGAACATCTACCAACGCTGCGCCGAAGCGGCGTTGACAGGACGTGTTGAYGCGATTGTSAGCCAACGAAACGTAGCAATCGGGCGTTAGGAAACCAGGCTCAGTTGCCCAGGTCCTCGACCTTGGGCAGGGCGAGTTCCTCGCTGCGCGGCAGTTCCTCAACGTTGACATCCTTGAACGTGATGACGCGGACGCTCTTGACGAACCGGGCCGAGCGGTACACGTCCCACACCCAGGCGTCCTGCAGGGTCAGGTCGAAGTAGACCTCGCCGTCGGCGCTGCGCGCCTGCAGGTCCACGTGGTTGGCAAGGTAGAAACGCCGCTCGGTCTCGACCACATAGCTGAACAGCCCGACGACGTCGCGGTATTCGCGGTAGAGCTGTAGCTCCATGTCGGTCTCATAGTTTTCAAGGTCCTCGGCACTCATGGTTCCATCTTGCACCATCCRGCGCCGGCCGCGCGCCACGGCCCTGCCGCCGCTCCGCCAAGGCGTTCCGCCGAGGCGCTCCGCCAAGGCGTTCCGCCGAGGCGCCCCGCCGATCCGGGCAGCACCTGCCCGGGCCGGCCGCACCCGCGCGCTAGAGCAGCTGCCAGCTGACCCTGTGGTAGGGCGTGGGACCGGCGGCCCGCAGGGCCTCCTTGTGCGCCGTGGTGCCGTAGCCCTTGTTCTCGTCCCAGCCGTAGGCCGGGTATTGGGTGTGCAGCTCGCACATCATCGCATCGCGCTCGACCTTCGCCAGGATGCTCGCCGCGGCGACGCTGAGGCACTGCATGTCCGCCTTGACCAGCGTGTGAACGGGGGCGTCGCAGCCGGGTTCCGCGGGGGCATCGTCAAACAGTGAGGGCTGCAGATCCGGCGAGAGCCAGTTGTGGCTGCCGTCCAGCAGGACCACCTCGGGCCTAACACCCGTGGCCAGGACGGCGAACCAGGCGCGGTTGCCGGCCAGCCGGAGGGCGCCGATGATCCCGAGCTCGTCAAYCTCATTCGCGGACGCATGCCCGACGGCGGACGCGACGCTCCAGTCCCGGACCAGCGGCACCAGCCGCTCCCGGTCCGCGACCTTGAGCAGCTTGCTGTCCCGGACATCGGCCAGAAGCTTCTGCTGTTGCAGGTCCACGACGACGATCCCCACGCTGACGGGCCCGGCGAGGGCACCGCGGCCCACCTCGTCGATGCCCGCGAGGAGCCGGGCGCCGGAGCTGCGGAAGCGGTGTTCGTAGTCGAGGGTGGGGGCGACGGACATGGCGGGAGGCTTACTTTCCGTTCGGGGCCGGCACGCTGCGGAAGACGTTCGGATAGTTGTCGAGCGCGGACATCCTGTTCAGCGGCCAGGCGATGACGGCGGCTTTGCCTTCGATGTCGGACTCGTTGACGAAGCCGCCGTTGGTGTCCATGTGGGCGCGGGAATCCGCGGAGTGGTTGCGGTTGTCGCCCATGACCCAGACCTTGCCCGCGGGCACGACGACGTCGAAGTCTTTGACCTGGGGAATCTCCGCGGCGTTGATGTAGGTCTCGTCCAGCGGCGTGCCGTTGACGGTGAGCTGGCCGCCGGCGTCGCAGCAAACCACGTGGTCGCCGGGGAGGCCGATGACGCGCTTGACGAGGTGCTGTTCGGAGTTGTCCGGCAGCAGGCCGACAAAGGTCAGGCCGTCCTGCACCCAGGTGAACGGGCCCTTCGTCTTCTCCGCTGCGGGGGCCAGCCAGCCCTGGCTGTCCCGGAACACCACGACGTCCCCGCGTTGGAGCGCCATGGGCTCGGGCACGAGGAGGTTGACGAAGATGCGGTCGTTCACGTCCAGGGTGTTGACCATGGATTCAGACGGGATGTAGAAGGCCCGGAACAGGAAGGTCTTGATCAGGAAGGACAGCACGATCGCCACGATGACTACTGTGGCAACCTCCTTCAGCCACAGGAACAACGGGCTGTGCCCTTCACGGGCTTGCGCCCTCCGTGCCCGCCGGGAGGATGGCTCGGCGTGGGCGGGCCCGGAGGGCCGCTCCCTGCCGCTCCGATCAGCCCGCCGCGCTCCGGCGCTTTCGCCCTGCGACGGCCCAGGCGGCGACGYCGGCGCAACAGCCGGCRCAGCACCGTCACCGTTTCCTGCMACCGCACCTGCACCCTGGCSGGCTTCCGCMCCGGCGKCGGGCTCGTCCGCGACCCGYGCCTGCGGCAGCCGGGTGGTGGGGTGTTCCGCCGGCTCGTCCCCGGGAATCGCCGAGGCRGTAACCCGGGGTCCGTCCTGGCCCTGCGGATCAGGAGTGCGCGGTTCGGTYTCGGGCATCTACTGTCCGTTCGTCGTCGTCGTTGTCGCGGCYGGTTCGGGCCGCGCTACTGCTGCAAATCTATCAAGCGGCCAGATGATCTGTACCGGCCTGCCGATCACGCGTTCCAGCGGCACCATSCCGCCGCCKGGGGCGCCGAGGAGGCTCCGGGAATCGGCCGACATGGAGCGGTGGTCCCCCATCAGCCAAAGCCGCCCGGCCGGCACCTCAACACTGAATTTCATYTCGCTCGGGGTGTCCCCCGGGTACACATAGGGTTCCGCAACTTGCTGGCCGTTGACTGTGAGCCGGCCGCCGGCGTCGCAGCACACCACGCGGTCGCCGGGCAGTCCAATGACGCGCTTGACGTAKGTYGTGTCGCTGCCCGCGAGGCCAAGCCAGTGTCCGGCGTCGGMGAKGGCATCCACGACGGGGCCGTTGCCRCTGTTGAGCGGGGCGAAGGAGCCGCGGCCGTCGAAGACGACGATGTCTCCCCGGCCCAGGGGCTCAGCCTGGAAACCGGTGCGCGCCACCACGATCCGGTCCCCGGTGMGCAGCAGCGGTTCCATGGARGCGGACGGGATGAAGTAGATGTCCAGCCACAGCGAGCGGACCACAGCGCTGATGGCCACGGCGAGCACCAGGGCCAGCAACGCAAAACGCCAGCCCGGTTTCCTGGGCTGGCGTTTTGGCTGTTCCATGTTCCGTATCCCCTGGCGCTGTTGTGAACTAATGTGCGCTGTTGCGGATAGTTCCGGCAACAAGCCGGGGACGGTCCGTGGACCCGCGGTAAAAGTCCCGGAGGGACTTACTTGCCGGTCTGGAAGTCSCGCTTTTCCTTGATCTTCGCGGCCTTACCACGCAGGTTACGCATGTAGTAAAGCTTGGCGCGGCGCACGTCACCCTTGGAGACGAGCTCGACCTTGTCGATGATCGGGGAGTGCACCGGGAAGGTACGCTCTACGCCGACACCGAAGGAGACCTTGCGGACGGTGAAGGTTTCGCGGACGCCATCGCCCTGGCGGCCCAGGACGAAGCCCTGGAAGACCTGGACGCGGGAATTCTTGCCTTCGATGATGTTCACGTGAACCTTGATGGTGTCACCCGCGCGGAACTCGGGAACATCGGTGCGCAGCGAGGCTGCATCTACGGAATCGAGGATATGCATTGATCCACTCCTGGTGAACGCCACAGGTCACTCACGTTGGGTTACGGCGGTCAAGCCCGGGAGCCTTGGCCGCCCGGAAATTCCGCCGAAAGTTTGTCGATCCGGCCCTGTCAGGAATAGACGGGACCGGGGTGCCCGGCTGTTGGCAGCGCTCCCCCTGTGGCAGGTTCGCGACCCAGCAGGCACAAGKMCTAATTTTGCCACATTTTCTGCGGGTTAGCCCAATCCCGGCGGTTAGGCGTCGGGACGGCGCACCAGGTGGCCGTCGACGACGTCGTACCCCAGGTCCGCGAACGCCGTGCGGTCCGCGCGGGGCAGCTTGCCGGCGTCGAACTCCGCAAGGAGGTCGGGGCGGCGTTCGGCGGTGCGCCGGTACTGTTCGTGCCGGCGCCACTGGGCGATCTTGCCGTGGTTGCCACTGAGCAACACCGCCGGGACGTCACGGTCCCGCCAGCTGGAGGGCTTGGTGTAGACGGGGTACTCGAGCAACCCGTCCGAGTGGGACTCCTCCACGAGGGACTCGGGGTTGCCGACGACGCCGGGCAGCAGCCGCCCGATGGCCTCCACCATGGCCAGCACGGCGACTTCGCCGCCGTTGAGCACGTAGTCCCCCAGGCTCATGGGCCGGACGGTGAAGTGGTCCGCGGCCCATTCCAGGACCCGCTCATCGATACCCTCGTACCGGCCGCAGGCGAAGACCAGCTGGTCCTCCTCGGCGAGTTCGTGGGCTGTGGCCTGGGTGAACCGCTCCCCCGCCGGCGACGGGACAATGAGCACGGGCTTGCCGGCGGACCCGACTTCCCCGGCGTCGTTGGCTTCGGTGGCTTCGTTGGCATGTTCGCCGGCAGCGTCTGTGCCTTCGGCGCGCCCGGCGGCCACGAGGGCTACGGCGGTGAGCGCCTGCGCCCAYGGCTCGGGCTTCATGACCATGCCGGCTCCGCCGCCGTAGGGGGTGTCATCCACCGTCCGGTGCCGGTCGGTGGTGAACTCGCGCAGGTCATGGACCCTCAAGTCCAGCAGGCCGTCCTGGCGGGCCTTGCCGATCAGCGACAGTTCCAGCGGGGCCAGGTACTCCGGAAAGATGCTGACGACGTCGATTCTCATCTACGCGTTGCCCTGCTCGTCGAGGTCCCCGGCGGATGCGCCCTGCGCTTCGGGCTTCTGCTGCTCGGGCGCCTCGTCGGTGTTGACCTCGAACAGTCCGGGCGGCGGGGTGACGAGGACGTACTTTTCGCCCACGTTGACCTCGGGGACGATCTGCTCGACGAACGGGATCAGGACTTCCGCGCCCTCGGCCGTGGTGACCACCAGCAGGTCCTGGACCGGCAAGGTGTGCAGCGCGGAGACCTTGCCGACGACGCTGCCGCCGACCCGGACCTCCAGGCCCACGAGCTCGTGCTCGTACCAGCCCTCATCGTCGTCGTCGGCGCCGATGTCCTCGGTTTCGATGAAAAGTTTCGCCCCGCGCAGGCCCTCTGCCTCGTTGCGGGTCTCAATCTCATCGAAGGCCAGCAGCAGGATGTCTTTGTTCCAGCGGGCGCTGAACACCGTCAGCGGCCCGGCCGAGGCAGGCTCCACGATGAACTTCGTGCCGGGGACAAAGCGGTCGCCGGGCGCGTCGGTGAGCACCTGGACGGTCACTTCGCCGCGGATGCCGTGGGGCTTGCCGATTCGTGCCACCTGGAGCTGCATCTGTTCCTCTGTTCGGGGTTGGTGAATCTGTACTGCTGGTGCGTAAATACAGGAAAGTAATAGGGGAAAACAGTCCGGCCCCTCCACCGTTATCTGGTGAAGGGGCCGGACTTAAGACAAGTACTGCTGAACGCGTTACCGGCGGCGGTCGGTGTCGACGACGTCGACCCTGACCGRCTCGCCGTCCGCCAGCGCCGCAACCACAGTGCGCAATGCGCGTGCGGTCCGGCCCTGCCGGCCGATCACCCGTCCGAGGTCGTCCTGATGAACGCGCACCTCGAGGGTTTCCCCGCGGCGGTTGTTCTTCGCACTGACCTTGACGTCCTCGGGGCTGTCAACAATCCCGCGGACCAGGTGTTCGAGCGCTTCTGCCAGCAATTTACTCAGCCTCGGTGGTCTCTGCTTCGGCGGCGTCGGCGGGAGCCTCGGCAGCTTCGTCCTTCTTGGCCTTCTTGGTGATGGCTTCCGGGATGATCACGGAACCCTTTTCCGGGGTAACGAAGGCAGCCTTGGGAGCCTTGGTCTTCAAGGTTCCCTCCTGGCCGGGSAGACCCTTGAACTTCTGCCAGTCACCGGTGATCTTGAGGATCGCGGCAACCTGCTCGGACGGCTGTGCGCCGACGCCGAGCCAGTACTGGGCACGGTCCGTGTCGACCTCGATGTACGAGGGCTCTTCGGTCGGGTGGTACTTGCCGATCTCTTCGATGGCACGGCCATCACGCTTGGAGCGTGAGTCCATGACGACGATGCGGTAGTACGGTGCGCGCATCTTACCGAAGCGCTTAAGGCGAATCTTTACGGCCACTTTTGTGGTCACTCCTGTTTCTGAAACGGGGTCGAGCCCGGCGTTCTGCACCCGTGGGGCGGGCCGTACTTGGGGGTTCTAAAGGACAAGATCCGGACGCGGAGAGAGGGGCCACGCAGATCGAGTACCTGTTCATTGTGCCAGATCACCGGCAGGATTTCGACTTGACACGGGCCCAGCCCGGCGGAACGGGTCCTGCAGGGGGCGATCCGGGCCGGTCAGGAGGTCCAGACGTAGAGACCGGACTTGGTGGCGGGGTCCACTCCGGCGGCGAGCTCGGCGATCCGGCGGACATAGCCCCGGGCCGCGTCCGGACCGAAGGGCATGTCCTCCTCGGCGGCCCAGTTGGCCGCGACGTCCTCGAGGACGTCCCCTTCCCCTTCGGTTTCGTAGCTGAGCAGCTCCGCCAGCGTGCGGATCATCGCGGCGGGCACGCCAAGCAGCGAGTCGCTGGCCACGTCAACCATCGCCAGTTCGTAGTCCGCGCCGGGGGCGTGCACGGCCACGCCGGCGAGGTCGCCCAGCCGCTCCACCTCAAAGTCACTGATGTCCGGGATGCGAACGGCCTCCGGCGTGGCCGGGCCGCCGCCTTCGAGTGCGCCGGCGCGCTTGAGGGCTCCTTCGTGGGTGGACACAAAGATTTCGGTGAATCCCATGCAGCTCGTCCTTAGGGTTCGGCGGTACGTGGTCCGCTGTTTTCGCACGTCACTTCAGCCTAGCGCTTCGGCCCGGCTGCGCCTGGACTGGACATGCCCTCCGCTGGCCGCGGCCAATGGACATAGCGGCACTATGTCCACTCGTGGCCACGGCAAATGGACATGTCCCGCGGCCCGGCCAGCCACACGGGGACACGGGACACGGGGACACGCCCACTGCTGGCCCCGGCCACGCGCCCGGGCTGGCCCTGACACGCCGCCACCTCCCGCGGATATGCCCTCCGCTCGCCCCGGCCAATGGACATATAGGCGCTGTGTCCACTGGTGGCAGCGGCAAATGGACATGTCCCTCGGCCCGGCCAGCCGGATGGGGACATGTCCACCTCTGGCCCACTGCGCTGGGCAAGTCCCTCAGGGCTCGGACTTAGCGAACCGCGACGCGGATCCGGTTGCGCCAGGGGTCCTCGAAGCGCAGCTCGGCGCCGGTGTGGTGCGAGTCGACGCCGGCGGCTTGGAGCCGCTCCGCCAGGGCTCCGACGTCGTCGCCGGACGGCACTTCGATCAGCACCTCGCCCAGGCCCAGCGTGTCGCGCCGGGGGCCGGCACCGCGGCTGTTCCACACGTTCATGGCCATGTGGTGGTGGTAGCCGCCGGCCGAGACGAACAATGCCTGACCGTGCCAGCCCGCGGTCTTCTCGAAGCCGAGCGTGCCGACATAGAACTCTTGCGCCGACGCGACGTCGCCCACCTGCAGGTGGACATGCCCGACGCCGGCGGCGGCCTCGCGCTGGCCGGCCACGGACGCCTCGGTCAGGTGCTGCTGCAGGTAACGCTGCGGCGGCAGGGCGAGGCTGTCCATGACGACGTTCTTGCCCTCCCAGGACCAAGCCTCCCGCGGCCGGTCCCAGTAAAGCTCGATGCCGTTGCCTTCGGGGTCGTTGAAGTAGAAGGCCTCACTGACGAGGTGGTCCGCGCTGCCAGTGAAGGACTGGGGCTCGTACTGGGCGGCGCTGGCGATGGTGGCCGCCAGGGAGTGCTGGTCCTCGAAGAGCAGGGCGGTGTGGAACAGCCCGGCCTCGCCACGGGAGGGCAGGTTCAGGCCCGGCGCGGGGGCCAGATGGACCAGCGSTTTCTGCCGGCGGCCAAGGTAGAGCCCGCCGTCCTGTTCGGCCACCGCCTCCAAGCCGAGGGCGCGCTGGTAGTAATCGGTCATGAGCTTCATGTCGCCGACCTTGAGCATCACGGTGCCCATGGTGAGTTCGGCAGGGAGGAGGTCCTGGGTGCTGGCTTCTGCGGTCATTGAAACGCTCCGGTGTTCTGGGGCCACCGGCTCTCGGTGACCTGTCATAGAGTTAAATTACTTGAAGCTTCAATTTATTCCTAGCGGATGAGGTGGCCGCGCAACACAATGTGCTTGAGTTGCCGCAGCGTCGCCGGATTTTTCCGCGGATCCTCTGGCGTGACCAGGACATCGGCGCTTGCGGCTTCGCCGATGGAGTCCGCGCCGAGCCASGTCCTCGCGGACCAGCTCGCRGYGTCGAGGGCGGCRGCGGCGGGMAGGCCGGCTGCGTGCAGGGCCTGGATCTCGTCGACAATCCGGCCGTGGCTGATGACRCTGCCGGCGTCGGTSCCGGCATAGATGGCCAGCCCGGCCTCGTRGGCTTCGAGGACCCGCTCGGCGCGCCGCTCCCACAGCGAGCGCATRTGGGCGGCRTAGCGSGGAAACTTGGCCTCCGCCCGCGCCGCGATGTCCGGGAACGTGGCGATGTTGATCAGGGTGGGCACGATCGGGACGCCCTGTTCGAGGAAGCGCGGCAGGTGCCGCGGCAGCAATCCGGTGGCGTGCTCGATGCAGTCGATCCCGGCGTCGAGCATGTCATCCAGGGTGTTTTCGGCGAAGCAGTGCGCGGTGACGCGGGCCCCTTCATCGTGGGCGGCCTGGATGGCGTCCTTGACCGTGCGGGCCGGAAAGCTGGCGGCGAGGTCGCCGACGTCGCGGTCGATCCAGTCCCCCACCAGCTTGACCCAGCCATCGCCTGCACGGGCCTGCTTCCGTACGGCCTCGACGAGATCGCCGGGCTCGACCTCGACGGCCAGGCCGCGCAGGTAGCGCCGGGCCCTGGCGATGTGCCGGCCGGAGCGGATGATCCGGGGAAGGTCCTGGCGCTGCTGGAGCCAGCGGGTGTCGTGGACGGCGCCGGCATCGCGGACCAGCAGCGTCCCGGCGTCGCGGTCCGCCAGGGCTTGGGATTCMGCGGTGGCCTCGGAGACGTCCCCGCCCGGGCCAAGGCCGATGTGGCAGTGTGCGTCCACGARCCCGGGCAKGACCCAGCCGTCCAGCACGCGGTCCGGCGCGTCGGCGGGACGGTCGAAGGTCAGCAGGCCGTCCACCGCCCAGAGCCCGCGGCGTTCCTGGTCCGCCGCGGTGAGGATGGGGCCGGTGAACTCGATGATGCTGGTCATGGCCTACAGCCTAATCCGCATGACGATCCGCCGGCCCAGCCCATCCAGGCCCAGTTGCGCTTCGTGGATCCGCAGGGCGSCCAATGCCGGCCCCGGCTCGGCGAGTTCCTCAAAGCCGCAGCTTGCGTAAAACGGGGCATTGAACGGAACGTCCGCGAAAGTGCACAGCGTCATCCATGCATAGCCCCGGCCSCGGGCCGCGTCGATGGCCGMGTGAACCAAGGACCGCCCAATCCCCCGTCCGGCAGAGTCCGGATGTACGGAGAGTTGTTCCAGGTGGGCCTGGCTGCCGACTTCGTCCACGCGGGCGAATCCCACAGGCGGGCTTCCGGCGACCAGTACGAAGAGCGGCTCAACCGGCGTCGTCATTTCCGGGGACGGGAGCGCCTGGTTCCCCAATGCCGCTTCAAGGAGGCGGTCGGCCGCGGCCTCGAGAACCGGCAGCGCCGCGAGGTCTTCCGGCGTCGCCGTCCTGGTGCGGGGCACGGSCCYGGGCAGAGTCACWATTCCACGCTAACACTGCCGCCTGGCCGGKTGCCGTCACACTCGGCAGGCTTCCRGWGGGCCTGTGGTAGCTTCGTYTACGACCACACGGGTGCCCTTGCAGGGGCTGAGATCGGGCTAGCGCAGCCTGCGACCGTTGAACCTGTCCGGGTAATGCCGGCGAAGGAAGTGAGTAATCCTTTGAGCACCACAGAAACACAGCACAGCCCTGCCCAAAAGAAGCCAGCAGTCACTACCCAGTCGCTGAAGTCCCACTCGCTGGCCTTCACCGCGGATCCGGAGCACGGCATCCGCGTCCCGGTGACCGAGATCGCCCTGGAACCCTCCCCGGGCGGTGTCGCGAACGCTCCGTTCCGGGTCTACCGCACGGCCGGCCCGGGCAGCGATCCGGTCCGCGGGCTGGAGCCGTTCCGGGCTCCCTGGATCGAGGCGAGGGCGGACACCGAACCCTACGCCGGCCGGGAACGGGAGCTTCTCGATGACGGCAAGTCGGCGGTCCGCCGGGGTGCGGCGTCGGCCGAATGGCAGGGCGGGCGCCCGGTGCCGCGCCGCGCCGTCGAGGGCAGGACCGTCACGCAGATGCGCTACGCCCGCGACGGCGTCATCACCCAGGAAATGCGGTTCGTCGCGCTGCGCGAGAACTGCGATGTGGAGCTGGTGCGCAGCGAGGTGGCCGCGGGCCGCGCGATCATTCCTAACAACGTCAACCACCCCGAATCGGAGCCGATGATCATCGGCAAGGCGTTCCTGGTGAAAATCAACGCCAACATCGGCAACTCGGCCGTGACCAGCTCCATCGCCGAGGAGGTCGACAAACTCCAGTGGGCCACGCAGTGGGGCGCGGACACGGTGATGGACCTCTCCACCGGTGATGACATCCACACCACGCGCGAGTGGATCATCCGCAACTCCCCCGTGCCCATCGGCACCGTCCCGATCTACCAGGCGCTGGAGAAGGTCAACGGTGAGGCCAACGCCCTAACCTGGGAGATCTTCCGGGACACCGTGATCGAACAGTGCGAGCAGGGCGTGGACTACATGACCATCCACGCCGGGGTGCTGCTGCGCTATGTGCCCCTGACGGCCAACCGGGTCACCGGCATCGTCTCCCGCGGCGGCTCCATCATGGCCGGCTGGTGCCTGGCGCACCACCAGGAGAACTTCCTGTACACCCACTTCGACGAGCTGTGCGRAATCTTCGCGAAGTACGACGTCGCGTTCTCCCTGGGTGACGGGCTGCGGCCCGGCGCGACGGCGGATGCCAACGACGCGGCGCAGTTCGCCGAGCTGGACACCCTGGCCGAGCTCACGCAGCGGGCCTGGGAGTTCGATGTGCAGGTCATGGTGGAGGGTCCCGGGCACGTGCCCTTCCACCTGGTCCGGGAAAACGTGGAACGCCAGCAGGAACTCTGCAAGGGCGCACCCTTCTATACGCTCGGGCCGCTGGTCACCGACATTGCGCCCGGTTATGACCACATCACCTCGGCGATCGGCGCCACCGAGATTGCCCGCTTTGGCACCGCCATGCTCTGCTACGTCACGCCCAAGGAGCATCTCGGGCTGCCGAACAAGGATGACGTGAAGACCGGGGTGATCACGTACAAGATCGCCGCCCATGCCGCCGACCTCGCCAAGGGCCACCCCGGCGYCCACGARCGAGACGACGCSCTSTCCAAGGCGCGGTTYGAGTTCCGCTGGCGGGACCAGTTCGCCCTGTCCCTYGACCCGGTGACGGCCGAGGCCTTCCACGACGAGACGCTTCCCGCGGAGCCGGCCAAAACCGCGCACTTCTGCTCGATGTGCGGTCCCAAGTTCTGCTCCATGCGGATCAGCCAGGACATCCGGGATGAGTACGGTACCGGCAACTATGGTTCTGTCGATTCGCAGGCTGCCCTGGCGCAGATGGCGGCCGGGATGCGGGCGAAGAGCAGCGAGTTCCTCGCCTCCGGCGGCAAGGTCTACCTGCCGGAGCCTGCCGTGGGCGGACCGACAGCGTCCTAGCAGGCCCGGGCGTGCTGGTGCCGGCTGACCTCGGCGATGAACGATCGGATCGTCCGGTCGCCGTCCGTTGAATCCTGGGGCCGGTGCCCGCCCGCGGCCGTGCGGTGCAGGGCGCCGGTCTCGCGCAGGTAGCCGGCGATTTCCTCATACAGCGGTTCCCAGCCKCCGGTSAGGACCAGCGTCGGSACGCCCGGSACGATTTGCAGCGGCGCCTCCCACGGCGGGGCCTGCARCCKCAGCCGGCGCGCCGCGCGGAGCGCCTCCGGCGTCGTGGCCCCCGGGGCCTCGGCCGCGAACGCGCGGCGGATGAACTCGCGCTGGAAGTCCTCGTCGCTGAGGTTGTGCCGGACATCGTAGAGCGGCTGCATAAGGGCCCGGTGCGCGGCGGTGGCCGGGAGTTCCGCGGTCAAGGACAGGCAGGCCGGCTCCACCAGGGTCAGCGACTGGACGAGGTCGGGCCGTTCGACGGCGGCCATCATGGCGGCGATGGCGCCCTGCGAATGGGCCACCACATGGCCGCCGGCCTCGCCGCGGCCATCGTCCGCCAGCGAGGCGAGCACGATGGCGGCGTCGGCGGCGAAGTTGGTTTCCAGCGGTTCCGCGACGGCATCAAAACCGTGCCTCCGCAGGAACAGGGCGTCGTAGTCCAGCGCCATTCCGTGCTGCTTGGGCCAAGCGGCGGCGCCGAAGCTGCCATCCCCGTGGACGAAGACTACGCGCTGCTTGAACATTGTCTAACCCTATGGCACATCAGTGCTGATGCCGCCGGCGACACAGTCCCGGCGGCATCAGCAGCTGCAGCTACTTGCTGCCGCCGAGGAACTTGTCGAAGCCCTTGGGCAGGTTCAGCTGGGACGGATCGAASTCGCCGCCCTGCTGGCCGAACGACGCTCCGGTGGGCAGGGCCTTGGCGCCGGCGGCACGCCGGGCCTCGGCGTCGCGCAGTTCCTGCGCGGCCTTGGCCGGGTTGCCGGAGCGTGCCTTCTTCTTGGGCGCGGATTTGGCTCCCTTGCGGGCACCGCCCCCGCCGCCCATCCCGGGCATCCCCGGCATTCCGGGCATGCCGCCGCCGGCAGCCATCTTCTTCATCATCTTCTGGGCCTGGGCGAAGCGCTCCAGCAGGCCGTTGACCTCGGAGACGTGCACGCCCGAGCCGCGGGCGATGCGGGCCCGGCGCGAGCCGTTGATGATCTTCGGGGCCACGCGCTCGTGCGGGGTCATGGAGCGGACAATGGCCTCGACCCGGTCGATCTCGCGCTCGTCGAACTGCTCGAGCTGCTGCCGGATGTTCTGCGCACCCGGCATCATCATGAGCATTTTCTTCATGGAGCCCATGTTGCGGATCTGCTGCATCTGGGCGAGGAAGTCATCGAGCGTGAAGTCTTCCTGGTCGGCGAATTTCTTCGCCATCCGGGCCGCTTCGTCCTTGTCCCAGGACTTCTCGGCCTGTTCGATCAGGGTGAGCACGTCACCCATGTCCAGGATGCGCGAGGCCATCCGGTCCGGGTGGAAGAGCTCGAAGTCGTCCACGCCTTCGCCGGTGGACGCGAACATGACCGGCTTGCCGGTCACCGATGCGACGGACAGCGCGGCACCGCCGCGGGCGTCGCCGTCGAGCTTGGACAGCACGATGCCGGTGAAGTTGACGCCTTCGTCGAAGGCCAGGGCGGTGTTGACGGCGTCCTGGCCGATCATGGAGTCGATCACGAACAGGACTTCGTTGGGGACGATCGCGCGGCGGATCTGGCGCGCCTGCTCCATCATGTCCGCGTCGACGCCGAGACGGCCGGCGGTGTCCACGATCACGACGTCGTGCAGGGTGCGTTTGGCTTCCTCGACGCCGGCACGGGCGACGGCGACCGGGTCACCGGCGGGGTGGTCCAGTTCGGTGGAGGTGGCACCCGGGTGCGGGGCGAACACGGGAACGCCGGCGCGCTGGCCGACCACCTGCAGCTGGGTGACGGCGTTGGGGCGCTGGAGGTCACAGGCCACCAGCATGGGGCTGTGACCCTGGGACTTGAGCCACTTGGACAGCTTGCCGGCCAGGGTGGTCTTACCGGCACCCTGGAGACCGGCCAGCATGATGATGGTGGGGCCGGTCTTGGCCAGGCGGATCCGGCGGGTCTCGCCGCCGAGGATCTCGACGAGTTCCTCGTTGACGATCTTCACGATCTGCTGGCTCGGGTTCAGCGCCCCGGAGACCTCGGCGCCGAGGGCACGCTCGCGCACGCGGCCGGTGAACTCCCGGACCACGGGCACAGCGACGTCGGCGTCCAGAAGGGCACGCCGGATCTCGCGGACTGTGGCGTCAACGTCCGCCTCGGTCAGGCGGCCCTTGCCACGCAGATTCTTGAAGGTTGCTGTCAACCGGTCAGAGAGTGAATTGAACACGCGCCGTGCACTTCTTTCAGTGGATGTACAGGTGGCGGCCGGTGCGGCACGCCAGCGTCGCGACTGGTGTTCGCCTGGGCGAACCGCCACGACAACAGGACTCGACTATCTAGGGTACCAAGATGCGCCTTCAAGATGGCATGCTGGCTTAGGTGACCAGCCAAACAACTGTAAAAACCCTGCTCATCCTGGGCGCCTCCGGCGATCTTACCGGCAGGCTCCTGTTGCCGGGGCTGGCCCGCCTGGTGGCCCGGGGCCGCGCCGACGGCCTCACCCTGGCCGGAGCCGGATCGGACCCCTGGACGCCGGAGCAGTGGCTGGGCCGCGTCGAGGACTGCTTCGCGGACGAGGACGCCCAGGCCGACGCCCACGGCAAGCGGGAACTCAAGCGGATCCGGCAGGACAGCACCTACCACCAGCTCGATGTCACGGCCGAGGGCCAGCTCGCCGGGCTGCTGGCCCGGCTGGAGGGCCCCGTGGCCGTCTATTTCGCCCTCCCGCCGCGTGTCAGCCAGCTCGCGTGCGAAGCGCTCGCGCCGGAGGACGTGCCCGCGGGAACCCGGCTGGTCATGGAGAAACCGTTCGGCTCGGACGAGCAATCCGCACGGCACCTGAACAGGACGCTGGCCGCACTGGTCCCGGAGGACCACATCCACCGGGTGGACCACTTCCTCGGCAAGGCCACGGTCCTGAACATCCTGGGCCTGCGCTTCGCGAACACCTTCCTGGAGCCGGTGTGGAACCGGCAGCACATCGAAAAGATCGAGATCATTTTCGATGAGGACCTCGCCCTCGAGGGCCGCGCCCGCTACTACGACGGCGCCGGGGCCCTCCGCGACATGATCCAGAGCCACCTGCTGCAGATCATGGCCCTCATGGCCATCGAGCCGCCGGCCTCCGTGGACGAACGCGACCTCCGCGATGCCGTGGCCACGGTGCTGCGGGCCAGCAGCATCCAGGCCCCGTACCGCCAAAGCACCCGCCGGGCACGGTACACCGCGGGTTCGATCGACGGCCGGAAAATTCCGGACTACACCAAGGAGGACGGCGTGGACGCGGCCCGGGGCACCGAGACCCTGGCCGAGGTTCAGGTGCAGATCGGGAACTGGCGCTGGCAGGGCGTGCCGTTCATCCTCCGCTCGGGCAAGGCACTGGGCAAGAAACGCAAGGAGGCCGTGGTGACCTTCCGGCCGGTGCCGCACCTGCCCAAGGGCTTCACCGGTGTGGACGCCCCCAACCAGCTGCGGATCGGTTTTGGCCCGGACACCCTGCAGTTCGACGTCGACGTGAACGGCCCGGGCGATGTCCTGAGCCTGGACCGGGCCACGCTGCAGGCCGAGCTGAGCGCCTCCGGGCTCCTCCCTTACGGCGAAGTGCTCGAGGGCGTCCTGACCGGTGACCCGCTGCTCTCGGTGCGGGCCGATACGGCCGAGGACTGCTGGCGCATCCTGGCGCCGGTGCTGAAGTCCTGGACCGCGGGGCACGTCCCGCTGGAGGAATACCCGGCCGGGACCGCGGGCCCGGACGGCTGGCCGGCCTAGCAGTGAGGAACAACTAGCAGAAACCCCCAGCAGCGGACACGACAAAGCGGGCCGGATGCCTCAGGCATCCGGCCCGCAGTGTCAGCGCCGCGTTATCTGTTCCCAGTACCGGGGCGGAGCGGGGAGCAGCTAGATCGCTGCCGAACCGCGCTCTCCGGTGCGGACCCTGACAGCCTCGAACACATCCATCGTCCAGACCTTGCCGTCGCCGGCCCGGCCGGTATTCGAACTGGCGATGATGACATCGAGGATGTCGTCCGCCTGTTCGTCGGTGGCCAGGACTTCGACCCGGATCTTGGGCAGGAGGTCCACGTTGTACTCGGCGCCGCGGTACACCTCGGTGTAGCCGCGCTGCCGGCCGTAGCCGCTGGCTGCGCTGACGGTGAGGCCCTGCACACCGTAGGCTTCCAGGCCTTCGCGGATAGCCTCAAGCTTTTCCGGACGGACGATTGCTGTGATCAGTTTCATGCCCCCACACTTTCCTTACCCGTTGCGTTGTGCTTGCCGTTGGACGAGACGTCCACCGGCGTTTCGGAGACTGTGTCTTCCTCCACCTGCGGCTTGCCGGTGATCAGTTCGTGCAGCGGCTGGAAGCTGCCGCCGTGCCCGCCGACGCCGAACTCGTAAGCGGTCTCTGCGTGCAGGCTCAGGTCCACACCGACGACTTCCTGTTCCTGGGAGACCCGGAAGCCCATGAGCTTGTGGATCGGGAAGGCGATGATGAAGGTCATGACGGCTGTGAAGGCGATGGCCATCAGGGCCGCGAGGGTCTGGGCAACCAGCTGCGTGGTGCCGCCGCCGTAGAACAGGCCCGCAGCGCCCTGGGTCGGGGTGGCGAGGAAGCCGATCGCCACGGTGCCGATGACACCGGAGACGAGGTGGACGCCGACGACGTCGAGCGAGTCGTCGTAGCCGAACTTGAACTTCAGGCCGACGGCGAGGGCGGAGGCCAGACCGGCCACGACGCCGAGGGCGATCGCGCCGAGCGGGGAGACGTTGGCGCAGGCCGGGGTGATGGCGACGAGGCCGGCGACCACGCCGGAGGCTGCACCGAGCGAAGTCGGGTGACCGTCACGGTAGCGTTCCACGGCGAGCCAGCCGAGCATGGCGGCGGCCGGGGCGGCCAGGGTGTTGATCCAGATCAGGCCGGCCTGCTCCACGGTCGCAGCGGCACCGGCGTTGAAGCCGAACCAGCCGAACCACAGGATGGCGGCGCCGAGCATGACGAACGGAATGTTGTGCGGGCGGTGGTTCGGGTCCTTGCCGAAGCCCTTGCGGTTGCCGATGATCAGGACCAGGATCAGGCCCGCGACGCCGGCGTTGATGTGGACCACGGTGCCACCGGCGAAGTCGATGACCGGCGCGAACGTCTGGCCGAACCAGCCGCTGGCGGAAAACAGCCCGCCGCCCCACACCATGAACGCGAGAGGTGCGTAGACGAGGGTGGCCCAGATGGGGGTGAAGACCACCCAGGCGGAGAACTTGGCGCGGTCAGCGACGGCGCCGGAGATCAGGGCCACCGTGATGATCGCGAAGGTGGCTGCGTAGCCGACCTTGAGCAGATCAGCAGGTTCGGTGAACCCGTGCAGTCCGAAGTGGCTGAACGGGTTGGCGAAGATCTGGAAGAAGTTGTCCTCGTTGCTCGTAGCCATCGAAGCGCCCCACAGGACCCACATGATGCCCACGGTTCCAATGGCGACGAAGCTCATCATCATCATGTTCAAAGCCGACTTGGCGCGAGTCATGCCGCCGTAGAAGAATGCCAGGCCCGGGGTCATGAACAGCACGAGTGCCGCGGCGACCAGGAGCCAAACGAGACCTGCGGTGAGTTCCATGGTCTACGTCCTCTCTTGCAATAGGTGCGGACTAGTCCGCCGGTCCCAACGCATTATTTGCGTTCTACAACGAGTTTCGCGGGGCTGTGTTTCGCTGGCGGAGGATTTAGATTGCCGGGTTGTTACAAGAACCTCCCGGACGTAAATGGTGCATCTCACACTTGTTACGGTTATGTTTCATCGGTTTAATTCCGCGCTTGAAAGAMCCGCCGCCAGCCGGCCCCGTATCAGCCAAGGACGAACGCATCATGAGCAACACCTCCCGCCCCGCCGGCGAAGCCGCAGCCACGGTTCCCTCCCCGGACCCGGGGCGCTCCCGGCTGCCCCGGGACATCAAGGTGATGTTGGTGGCGGCGTTCCTGATCGCCATCGGTTTTGGCCTCGTCGCACCCGTTCTCCCGCAGTTCGCCACCACGTTCGACGTCGGCGCGACGGCGGCCGCCGTGATCGTGAGCATCTTCGCGTTCATGCGGCTCGTCTTCGCCCCGGCGGGCGGCGCCCTGATCGTGAAGCTGGGCGAACGGCCCGTCTACGTCGCGGGCCTGCTGATCGTGGCGGCGTCGACGGCGGCGTGCGCGTTCGCCCAGGACTACTGGCAGTTGCTGGTCTTCCGCGGCCTGGGCGGGGCGGGCTCGGTGATGTTCACGGTGGCGTCGATGGCGCTCGTGGTCCGGCTCGCGCCGCCGGAAAGCCGCGGCCGGGTCTCCGGGGCCTACGCCTCAGCGTTCCTGATCGGCAACGTCTGCGGCCCGATCGTGGGCGGCCTGCTCGCCAGTTTTGGCCTGCGGGTGCCGTTCCTTGCGTACGCGGCGGCCCTGGTGCTGGCGGCCCTCGTGGTGCAGACCCAGCTCAGCCACGTCCCGGCCGCCTCGCGCCAGGCCGGAGCGAAGGCCCCGGCGATGGAACTCAAGGACGCGCTGCGGGACAGCGCCTACCGGGCCGGCCTGTTTTCGAGCTTCGCCAACGGCTGGGCCACCTTCGGCGTGCGGATGGCCACGGTGCCGCTCTTCGCCGTCGTGGCGCTTGGCGCGGGCCCGGAATCGGCTGGCTGGGCCCTGGCCGTGTTTGCCGGCGGAAACGCGGTGGCCCTGACGTTCTCCGGCCGCCTCGCGGACACCCTGGGCCGCAAGCCGCTGCTGCTGGCCGGGCTGCTGGTTACCGGCACGGCCACCGCGGCCATCGGGTTCACGCACCAGTTGCCCTGGTTCCTGCTCGCCTCCGCGTGTGCCGGGATCGGCTCCGGGCTGCTGGGCCCGGCCCAGCAGGCCGCCATCGCGGACGTGATCGGCAACGAGCGCTCCGGCGGCCGCGTCCTCGCGGTCTTCCAGATGGCCTCCGACAGCGGGGCGATTGTGGGGCCAGTGGTGGCGGGGCTGCTGGCGGACCGGCTGGGCTACGGATGGGCCTTCGGGGTCACCGGCGGCATGCTGTTGGCCGCCGCCGCCGTGTGGTTGCCGGCCCGCGAAACGTTCCGCCGGCTGGCCCCGGACCCCGCCTGACCTGCGGCGTTGCCGCCACGGGTCCGAAGTGCAGGGAGCCGCGTCCACGACCCTGTCCAGATACTTGTCCTGGACCTTGCTCCGGACGTTCCGGTCAGCGGCGGCCGCCGCCCTTGGCTAAGCTGGGGGCACGTGCCACAATCTTCCGGAGGTAATCCCCCATGGCCAGATTCGACTCTTCCCCCGGGAAAGCCGATAGCCCCAACCCCGCCGATCCCGCGAACGCGGGACGATCCGCAGGAAAAACAGCGGGGAAAAGGAAGCGCGCACGGCTGATCGCCGGCGCCGGAATCGTCGCCGTCGTCGCCGCAGCGGCGGTGCTGGCTCCAATCGCCCTCGGCAACCCGGCGCCCACCCCGCCGGCCGCTTCCGAACCGGCGCAGTCCACCCCGGCGCCCACTCCCGCCGAGGTGGGACCCGCGGTCACCTCCTACCAGCAGCCGGGTCCGCCGGCCGGGTCGCCTCTGGAAAAAGTTGAGCCCCTCAAGCTCGACGTCTCCAACGACCTTGTGGGCACCTCCCTGAACAAGGGCCTGACGGGAATTTCCCTGGAGGCCACGGACCTGGCCGACCCCGATCTCAGCAGCGGCAACGCGTCGATGGTCAAGCTCCTCAAGGAGATCGACCAGCCCGTCCTGCGCTTCGGCGGCAACGCCGTGGACCGGCGCTTCTTCTGGACCTCCACGGGCGAGGCTGTCCCCGGTGACTACAAGGGCGACAAGACGCACCCGGTCAAGGCCGTCGGCCCGGCAGACCTGGCCCGGCTAAAGACCCTGCTGGAGGCCAGCGACGCCAAGGTCAGCCTCACGGTGGACCTTGGCCATTACAACCCGGCCCGGGCCGCGGACATGGTCAAGAACGCCTCGGAGATCTTCGGCGACCGGCTGCTGAGCATCACGGTGGGCAACGAGCCCAACGGCTTCGTCTTCAACGACGTCAAGACCGGCAGCGGCTACAGCCTGGAGCAGTACGTCCGGGAACTGAAGGACTACGCCAACGCCATCTATGCCGTGGCCCCCAACGTGCCGATCTCCGGGCCAGGCGCCTATGACCAGAAGTGGTGGCAGCCGTTCATCGATGCGGACATTCCGCAGAAAAAGATCCTGTCGTTCCATAACTACCCGCTCTACAGCTGTGACGGCAGTGACCCCAAGGGCTCGCCCACCATGGCCAACCTGATGAGCCAGCTGATGCACGACCGTGCCGCTGACTATCAGCAGTCGGCCATCAAGGTCGGACAGGCCGCGGGCCTGGAAACCTGGCTCCCGGAAACCGGGATCGCAGCCTGCCCCGGCTCCAACGAGACATCCCGCACCCACGCCTCGGCCCTGTGGGCGGCTGACTATTCCCTCAATGCCGCCCAGCTGGGCATCACCCGGATTGGCTTCCACAGCTCCCTGCTCACGTGCAAGGGCGGCCCGCCCCTGTCCGCCATCTGCAGCGCCGGCGCTTACCCGTTCGGCAATGGCCAGATGTCCGGTCGCGCGAACTTCTTCGGCATCTCCATGGTGGCCGAGCTCGAGGCCGGCAAGTTCATGAAGCTGAACAGCTCCGGAGGCGGCCTGGCGTTCAGCTATGCGCTGCAGAACGCTGACGGCAGCACCAGCGTGGTGATCGTCAACGAAAACGACCCCGAAAAGGCCGCGCAGACCGACGTCACCCTGAACCTGCCGGGCAAGCCGGTGACCGGAACAATGACCCAGCTCAGCGGCCCCAGCTACAAGGCTGAGGACCAGACCGTCATCGACGGCGCCAAGACCGAGCCGACGCCCCTCGCCAAACGTGCCACGGTGCCCGGGTTCGCGTACAAGTCCCAGGCGCAGCAGTTCAAGCTGACCGCGGGAACAGTGACGGTTCTGAACTTCAAGTACTAGCCGCTGCAAGGCAATTACTTCAAGGAAATAAAGTGTGCCCCGGTCCTTCTGAAGGACCGGGGCACTCTTTGTTGCCCAGCGTGTTGTTGCCCAGCGTGCTAGTTCAGCAGCGCATCCACGAAGCCTTCGGCGTCGAACGGCGCGAGGTCGTCGGCGCCTTCGCCCAGGCCGATCAGCTTCACCGGGACGCCGAGGGACTTCTGGATGGCGACGACGATGCCGCCCTTGGCGGTGCCGTCCAGCTTGGTCAGGACGATCCCGGTGATGTTGACCACCTCGGAGAACACCCGGGCCTGGTTGAGCCCGTTCTGGCCGGTGGTGGCGTCCAGGACCAGCAGCACCTCGTCGACTTCGGCAAGCTTTTCGATGACGCGCTTGACCTTGCTGAGCTCGTCCATGAGGCCCACCTTGTTCTGCAGGCGCCCCGCGGTGTCGATCATGACCACGTCGACTTCCTGGTCGATGCCGGCCTTGACGGCCTCGTAGGCCACCGAGGCCGGGTCGGCACCGTCGATGTCCGACTTCACGGTGGGCACGCCGACGCGCGAGCCCCACGTGGCCAGCTGCTCGGAGGCGGCGGCCCGGAAGGTGTCCGCGGCGCCCAGCAGCACGTCCTTGTCCTCGGCTACCAGCACGCGGGCGAGCTTGCCCACGGTGGTGGTCTTGCCGACGCCGTTGACGCCCACCACCATCATGACGGCAGGCTTGCCGTCATGCCGCTCGATGTTCAGGCTGCGGTCCATGGTGGGGTCCACGAGCTTGATCAGTTCCTCGCGGAGCAGGGCCTTGACGTGCTCGGGGTCCCGCGTGCCGATCACCTTGACGCGTTCGCGGAGGGCGTCCACGAGCTGCATGGTCGGCTCGGTACCGAGGTCGGCCAGCAGGAGGGTTTCCTCGACTTCATCCCAGACGTTTTCGTCGATCTTGTCCGCCGAGAGCAGGGCCAGCAGTCCCTTGCCCAGGACGTTGTTGGACTTGACCAGCCGCTCGCGCAGCCGGGCGAGGCGTCCGGCCACCGGCAGCGGGGTTTCGACGGGCACGGTTTCCAGGCCGGCGGCGTCGTCCGGAACCTCGACAACTTCGGTTTCGTCCAGCCCGACGGAGTCCGGCGCGGTCCTTGCCGGTGCCGCCGGCGCAGGCGCGGGACGGTCCTCCACCAGCGTTCCGGCCCCCGGAGCCTGCACGGGGTCGTTTTCGTCCCGCGTGCCGAGATACTTCCTGGTGGTCTTCCGGGTCTTCATAAGCACCGGGATCAGCAGGCCGAGGACCACCAGGACAGCGAGAATGGGCAGAATAATGGGGAGGATGTCGTTCACTCCCCTAGCTTCTCACAAACCCCAAATGGGCCGTGGCCAGCGATTACGTTCTGCTTAGACCTCAGCACCGAGCCGCTGGCTGATCACCGTGGAAACGCCGTCGCCGCGCATTGTCACGCCGTACAGCGCGTCGGCGACTTCCATGGTGCGCTTCTGGTGCGTGATGACGATCAGCTGGCTGGATTTGCGGAGCTCTTCGAAGATGGTGATGAGCCGGCCCAGGTTGGTGTCATCGAGGGCGGCCTCGACCTCGTCCATGACGTAGAAAGGCGAGGGCCGCGCCTTGAAGATGGCCACCAGCAGCGCCACGGCAGTCAGGGAACGTTCTCCGCCGGAGAGCAGCGAGAGGCGCTTGATTTTCTTGCCGGCCGGGCGGGCTTCCACTTCGATGCCGGTGGTGAGCATGTCCGAGGGGTCGGTCAGGACCAGCCGGCCCTCGCCGCCGGGGAACAGCCGGGCGAACACGCGGACAAACTGCCGGGAGGTGTCCTCGAACGCTTCGGCAAAGACCTTCTGGACGCGGTCGTCGACTTCCTTGATGATGTCCAGCAGGTCCTTGCGGCTGGATTTCAGGTCCTCGAGTTGGGTGCTGAGGAACTGGTGGCGCTCCTCGAGCGCGGCGAACTCCTCGAGCGCCAGCGGGTTGACCTTGCCGAGGGCCGAGAGGTCGCGTTCGCCGCGTTTGAGCCGTTTCTCCTGCTCCTCCCGGACGTAGGGCTTGCCCTCGGCGATTTCGCGACCGTCCTCGTCCACCGGGGTGCGCAGGGCGGCCCACTTGTCCCCCGGGTCGTCGGCCGGCACCGGGACGGGCCGGTCCGGACCGTAATCGGCCACCAGCTGTTCGGCAGTAAGGCCGAGCTCCTCCACACTCTTCAGTTCCAGCGCCTCGATCCGCAGCCGCTGCTGCGTGCGGGCAAGCTCGTCGCGGTGCACGGAGTCGGTGAGTTCGGCCAGCTCGCGGGCCAGGACGTCGTTGCCGCTGCGGACCCCGGCAAGGTCACGCTCCATGGCTTCCCGGTGTTCCTCGGCGCCGTCCCGATCGCGCCGGGCCAGTTCCACGGACACGTCGATGAACCCGATCACCTGCTGCGCGGCATCGGCGACGGCGGCGGCGCGCCCGGCCTGGAGCCGTCGGCGGCGGGCCCGTTCCGCGGCTTCCTCACGGGCGCGGCGCTCGGTGGCGGCGGCCCGTTCCAGCGATGCTGCCCGGTTCCGGGTGGCCGTGAGTTGCTCCTCGGCGCTGCGCAGGGCGAGCCTGGCCTCCATTTCGGCCGTGCGGGCCAGCGAGGCGGCCAGGGCCAGGGCGTCGCGGTGCTCCGGGGAGGGTTCCTGCTCCTCGGGGGCTTCGGTGGCAGCGGCAAGCCGTGCCGTCACGGCTTCCAGGGCGGCCTGCTCGCTGGCAATCTGGGCCTCGGCCCTGGCCAGGGACGCGGCCAGCCGGTCGCTCTCCCCGACAGCGCTGCGCAGCACCGCGTTCAGATGGCCCAGGCGTTCGGCAACGGCGGCGAGTTTCGCGTCGGAGTCGTGCAGTTTTGCGAGGGCCGCGTCCGCGCGGTCTTCAGCTTCGGCACGCCGGGCCCGGGCGGTGGAGAGGGCGAAGCGGTTGCGTTCGAGCCCGGCGGTGACCGTGGCCAGTTTCGCGGCGGCGTCGTCGACGGCGGCCTGGACCTCCAGGAGCGACGGCGCCGACGCGGAGCCGCCGGTCACCGCTAGGGCCGTCAAGACGTCCCCCGCCCGCGTCACGGCGGTGAGCTGCGGATGCGCGGCAATCAGCTGCGCCGCCGCATCCAGATCGTCGACGACGGCGATGCCCGCCAGCAAGGCGGGAAGCGGCAGCCCGGCGGCGTCCGGATCCGCGGCGGTAACCAGCTCGGCGGCCCAGCGTGCGCCGGCGGGAAGCGCAGCTGGAAATGTTGCCCCGGCGCGCGGCAACGTCCCCGCCGGGCCGTCGGCGAGCAGCAGCGCGGCGCGGCCGGCGTCGTCCTCCCGCAGCAGTCGCACGGCCGCGGCGGCCGTTTCCTGGTCCCGGACCACCACGGCATCGGAGGCACTGCCGAGTGCGGCGGCGACTGCGGCCTCGAATCCGGCCTCCACCGTGATCATTGCCGCCAGGGATCCCAGGACACCGGCGCCCAGTTCCCCGGAGGCCGCCCCGAGCACGTGCCCGGAACCGTCTTTGCGGTTCAGGCCGAGCTGGAGGGCATCGCGGCGGGCCACGAGGGCGCCGCGTTCCCGCTCCCCCTCACGCTCGGCCGCTTCCAGTTCGGCGATCCCGGCGATCACGGCGTCCAGGGCTGTGCTCGCGGCCTCGTAATCGGCGTCGAGCGATTCCTCGCCGTCCTCGACCCCCGCCACCTGCGTTTCCAGGGCCGTGAACTCGCTCTGCGCCTGCCGGCGGCGTTCCTCGCCCGCCTTCTGCGATTCGCGGAGGCGGCCGAGCTCGGACTGGGCAGACTCGACGCGGGATCGTGCGGCACCGACCTGTCCGGCGAGCTTGGCCCGGCCTTCGCGCCGGTCCGCGGCGGCCCGGAGCAGTGCCGCGAGCCGCTTGTCCTCGGCGGCGGCGGCCTGTTCGGCGTCCTGCTTGGTAGCTGTCGCGGCGTCGAGGGCTGCTGTCCGGTCCAGGATCTGCTGTTCCAGCCCGGCCTGTTCGTCACGGACACGGGCGGCCTGCTTCTCCAGCTGGTCCGGATCCCGGCCAGTGTCCGGAACCACATCCGCGGAGCCAAGCAGCCGGCGGCGTTCCTCGGCAAGGGAGCCGAGCGAGCGGAGCCGTTCGCGCCCGGTGGAGAGCGCATACCAGTTCTCCCGCGCGGCGTTCAGCGCCGGCGTCGCCTCGGCCGCGAGCCGTTCCAGGGCGGCCTGGCGCTGCCGGCCGGCGTCGAGCTCGCGTTCGACGACGGCGCGGCGTGCCTTGAGTGCGGATTCATCCGCGACGTCCTGCGCCAGCGCGGACTGCAGCCGGACCAGGTCGTCGGCCAGGAGGCGTGAGCGGGCGTCGCGGACCTCGAACTGGACGCTCTGGGCACGCCGGGCCACTTCCGCCTGTTTGCCCAGCGGGGTCAGTTGCCGCCGGATTTCGCCGGTGAGGTCGCTGAGCCGGGACAGGTTGGCCTGCATGGCCTCGAGCTTGCGGACCGTTTTTTCCTTGCGGCGGCGGTGTTTGAGGATGCCGGCGGCCTCCTCGATGAAGCCGCGCCGGTCCTCGGGGGTGGCGTGCAGGACCTTGTCCAGCTGGCCCTGGCCGACGATCACGTGCATCTCGCGGCCCAGGCCCGAATCGGAGAGCAGCTCCTGGATATCAAGCAGCCGGCAGCCGGCGCCGTTGATGGCGTACTCCGAGCCGCCGGTCCGGAACAGGGTGCGCGAGATCGTCACCTCGCTGTACTCAATGGGGAGGGCGCCGTCGCTGTTGTCGATGGTCAGCGAGACGTGGGCGCGGCCCAGGGGCGGGCGGCCCGAGGTGCCCGCGAAGATCACGTCCTCCATTTTGCCGCCGCGGAGGGTTTTGGCTCCCTGTTCGCCCATGACCCAGGCCAGCGCGTCCACCACATTGGATTTGCCCGAACCGTTGGGGCCCACCACGGCGGTGACGCCCGGTTCGAATTCGAAGGTCGTCGCTGAGGCGAACGACTTGAATCCCCGGACGGTCAGGCTTTTGAGGTGCAAGGTGTTTCGGGTCTCCTGCTCGGCGGACTGGGCCCGCTGTTCGACGTAGCCGGTTCGGAAAGGACGCGGGTGTTCGGGGCGGCCCCTGATACCTATAATCTACTGCGCCGCGGCGGTCATTCCGCGCAGAACCCGCGCGAAGCCGCCGCAGTTGGCGGCGGAAAAATGCGGGAACTGGCCTGCACGGGGCATAGTTAAGCTCTTGGGCCTGCGCTTGAAGGTGCGGCCAGCCGCGGGAGCGCAGTACGGACACGAACAGGGGCCAGATTTTGGTAGGGAATGCAACATTCCGGCACAGCAACACCGCCTTACTCTCGGTAAGCAGCGTCGAAGCTCCGACGATCGTCAGTTCCACGGATTTCGACCACCGGCTGGCTTCGACCCTGCGTCGGCTTAAGGTCCCCCCGAAGCTGCTCGAACGGGTCGCCGGCATCACGCACCGGCGCTGGTGGGCACCCGGGACATCGTTCGACGACGCAGCTATCGAGGCCGGCGCCAAGGCCCTGGCCGAGTCCGGCATCGAAGCGTCCGAGATTGGCCTCCTGATCAACACCTCCGTCACGCGGCGCAATCTCGAACCGTCCGTCGCGGTGAAGATCCATCACGGACTAAGCCTGCCGTCCTCGGCCATGAACTTCGATCTGGCCAACGCCTGCCTCGGATTCGTCAACGGCATGACGCTGGCGGCCAACATGATCGACTCGGGCCAGATCAAGTACGCGATGATCGTCAACGGCGAGGACGCCCAGGCCACGCAGGAGGCCACCTTGGCCCGGCTGCAGCGGCCCGAGACCACCCGCGAGGACTTCAACCGCGAGTTCGCCACCCTCACCCTCGGCTCCGGAGCCGCTGCGGCCGTCCTGGGCCCGGCGGACGAGCACCCGGGGGCGCACCGGATCCTTGGCGGCGTGATGCGTGCCGGCACCGAGCACCATGAACTGTGCGTGGGCGGCATCGACGGCATGGCCACCGACACCAAAGGCCTTCTGGACGGTGGACTGCAGCTCGTCCTCGACGCCTGGCACGAGGCCCAGCCGGAGTGGAACTGGGCCTCGATGGACCGCTACGTCACGCACCAGGTGAGCAACGCCTACACCCAGGCCATCATCGACGCGATCGGCCTGGACCCGGACAAGGTTCCGATCACGTTCCCGCATTGGGGCAACGTTGGCCCGGCCTCCCTTCCCATGACACTCGCGGCCGAAGCGCAGACCCTCGTCACCGGGGACCGCGTGCTGTGCATGGGCGTCGGCTCCGGCCTGAACACTGCCATGGTGGAAATCGCTTGGTAGCCGCCGACTGGCCCGGCGTCGACCCCGAGTGGTCGCGCGAAATCGACGTGGCGTCCTCCTCCGCCGCGGATGGGTCCGCGGCCGTGCGCCGCTGGCACGTGCTCGATAACGGCGCCCAGCTCTCGCGCCGCGGCCTGACTCCCGCCGGCACCCTGCTGTGCGTGCACGGCAACCCGACGTGGTCTTATCTGTGGCGCACCCTGCTGGCCGCCGGTTCGGACCCCGCGCATCCGTGGCGCGTGGTCGCCGTGGACCAGCTGGATATGGGGTATTCCGAGCGCACCGGCACGTTCCGGCGGCTCGAGGACCGGATCAACGACCTCGGTGATCTCACCGCTGCCCTCGGCCTGGACGGGCCGGTGGTCACCGTCGGCCACGACTGGGGCGGGGTGATCAGCCTGGGCTGGGCGTTGGCGCATCAGCAGCAGCTGGCAGGTGTCGTGCTGACCAACACAGCCGTCCATCAGCCAGCCGGCGCCGGCATCCCCCCGGCGCTCCGGCTTGCCCTGCACCCTGCCGTGCACCGCTGGGGAACGACGACGTCGGACACCTTCCTGCGGGTGACGCATTCCCTGGCCCACCCGCCGCTGGCCACGGACGTCCGCACGGCCTTCAAGGCCCCCTACCGCGGAGCCGGCCGGCGCGCAGGTGTGGGGAACTTTGTCGCGGACATCCCCGCCGACGCGTCCCACCCCAGCTTCCCGGCGCTCAGCCGCGTCGCCGCTGGGTTGAGCGGGCTGGGCGTGCCGGCCCTGATGCTCTGGGGTCCGCGGGACCCGATCTTTTCGGACCGGTACCTCAAGGACCTCACCGGCCGGCTGCCGCAGGCGAAGGTGCACCGCTTCGAGGGTGCCGGCCACCTGGTCGCGGAAGACCGGGACATCGCCGCTCCGGTCTTCGAGTGGCTTGCCGGGCTCGGCCGGGACAGCGCGACCGTGCCCCCGGGGCACGGCACCGATGGTCCGGGCGATGACGTCCCGCCCCTGTGGGCGCCGCTCACCGCGCTGGCGGCCGGGCCCGACGGCGGGGACACCGCCGTCGCGGAAATGGCCGCGGACGGCAGCGTCGCCCGCTCGCTCAGCTGGCAGGAGCTGGAACGGAATATCGCTGCCGTCGCGGCGGGCCTGGCGGAAGCCGGCGTAGGCCACGGCAGCCGTGTGAGCCTGATGGTTCCGCCAGGTGTGGACCTGACAGTGGTCCTCTATGCCTGCCTCCGGCTGGGCGCGGTGGTGGTCGTGGCCGACGCCGGCCTGGGCACCCGCGGCCTGAGCCGCGCGGTGAAGGGCGCCACCCCGGATTTCCTGATTGGGATCGACAGGGCGCTGGCGGCTGCTTCGGTCCTAGGCTGGTCGGGGCGGCGCATCAGTGTGCGGGACCTGCCGGCCGCCCGACGCCGCCTCCTCGCCGTCGAGACCTCCCTCGCCGCCCTCGCCCGGCGCGGAGCCAGCCTCAACCCGGAGCTCCCGGACCGGGGCCCGGCCCCGGACCCGGAAGCCGACGCCGCGGTACTCTTCACCTCCGGCTCCACCGGTCCCGCCAAGGGGGTGCTGTACACGCACCGGCAGTTGGCCGCGATGCGGGATACCGTGGCCGCGACGCTGGGGATCCGCCCGGGCGCACGCCTGGTGGCGGGCTTCGCGCCGTTCGCCCTGCTGGGACCGGCGCTCGGGGCCGTCTCGGTGACGCCCGCCATGGACGTCACCGTGCCCCGCACCCTGACGGCCCGCGCTCTGGCGGACGCCGCGGCTGCCATCGACGCCACGGTGATCTTCGCCTCGCCCGCGGCGCTGCGCAACGTCCTCGCCACCCAGGGCGGGGTGGGCCCGGCCGGGCAGGAAGTCCTGGGCCGTGTGGAACTGCTGCTCTCCGCCGGCGCACCCGTCCCCGAACCCCTCCTCGCAGAAGTGCAGAGGCTGCTGCCCCGGGCCTCGCTGCACACCCCGTACGGGATGACCGAGGCGCTCCCGGTCACCGACATCAGCCTCGAACAGATCCGTGCCGCCGAGGCCGACGCCGCCGCCGGAACCGTGGCGGGGGCCGGCAACGGCGTGTGCGTGGGCTGGCCGGTGCGTGGGGCCCGTGCGGCTGTCATCCCGCTCGCCGCGGACGGCACCGCACCCGGGAACGAGCCCATCACGGAGGCGGGAGTGACCGGCGAGATCCTCGTCAGCGCCCCGCATGTGAAGGAAACCTACGACAGGCTCTGGCTGACCCAGCGCGAAAGCGTCCGCACGGCCGGGTGGCACCGCACCGGCGACGTCGGGCACTTCGACGCCGTCGGCCGGCTTTGGGTGGAAGGACGCCTCGTGCACGTCGTGACGGCGCCGGGCACCGTGGTGACGCCCGTCGGCGCCGAGCAGGCCATCGAACGCCTGGACGACGTCGGGCTCGCCGCCGTCGTCGGGGTCGGTCCGTCCGGGACCCAGGCCGTCGTCGCCGTCGTCGAGACTGTTCCGCCGGCCCGCCGGGCCGGGCCCGCCGCGCCGCAGCTCGCCGGCCGCGTACGGGACGCGGCCCGTCAGGCAGGCGTCAGTGTCTCGGCCGTGCTGGCCGTCCCCTCCCAGCCGACCGATATCCGCCACAACGCCAAGATCGACAGGACCCGCCTGTCACGGTGGGCTTCGGCGGTGCTGGCCGGCGGCCGTCCGGGCACGCCGTGAGGGTCCTGGTCACCGGCGCGAGCGGCCTGCTCGGAGGCGAAGTGGCMCGGCTGCTGGTCCGGCAGGGCCACGCCGTCACCACGTTCCAGCGCCGTCCCTCGGGCGTCCACGGCGCCGCAGATGTSCTGGGCTCCGTCACRGACGACGACGCMSTCCGCCGCGCCGTCGCGGGCGCCGAGGGTGTCATTCACCTGGCCGCGAAGGTCTCCTTYACCGGCCGCGCCGCGGATTTCGATGAGGTGAATGTCGAAGGCACCCGCCGCCTGCTCCGTGCCGCCCGCGGGGCCGGTGTGCGGGACCTGGTGTTCGTTTCCTCCCCGTCCGTGGCCAACTCCGGCGCCGCCATCGCCGGGCTGGGTGCCGAGCCGGCGGACCCGGTCCGCGCGCACGGCGACTACTCCCGCACCAAGGCCGAGGCCGAACTGCTGGCGCTGGCCGMGGACTCGCCGGATTTCCGCGTCGCGGYGGTGCGCCCGCACATCGTCTGGGGCCCCGGGGACACGCAACTGGTGGAACGGGTGCTGGAGCGTGCCRGCCGCGGCCGACTKCCGCTGCTCGATGCCGGGGCGGCCCTGATCGACACCACGTACGTGGACAATGCCGCCTCGGCCATCGTCGCCGCGCTGCACCGCATGGAGCACGTCCAYGGCCGGGCGCTCGTGGTCAGCAACGGCGAACCCCGCCCGGTCGGCGAACTTTTGGCGGGCATCTGCGCCGCGGCCAACGTCCCTGCGCCGTCGTGGACGGTGCCGGGCGGGCTCGCACGGGCGGCAGGATCGGTGGTGGAGAAGTTCTGGTCCCGGTCYGGCCGGGCCGGGGAGCCGCCGATGACCCGGTTCCTCGCCGAGCAGCTCTCCACCGCCCACTGGTTCGACCAGCGCGAGACMCGTGAGCTCCTCGACTGGACGCCCGCCGTTTCGCTGGACGAGGGCCTGGCCAGGCTGGCGGAGCACTACGGTCCACTTTSAGCGGCCGGGGTTTCAGCGGCCGGGTTTGCAGCGGCCGGGTTTGCAGCGGCSGGGKTTTCAGCGGCRGGGGTTCAGCGCCCGGGCTCCCTACCAGCGGCCGTTCCGSGGCCKSGGCTGGCAGACRGGRCAGGTGTASGAGGAWCGGTTCATGAACTGTTCSCGCTTSAKCAGGCTGASMCGGCCSGCGGCGGCGCAGCGCTTGCAYTCSWGGCCCTCCCGGCCGTAGGCGTTGAGCGAGCGGTCGAAGTACCCGGAGGCTCCGTTGACGTTGACGTAGAGCGAATCGAAACTCGTGCCGCCGGCGGCCAGCGCATCGGTCATGACCTCGCGGGCGGCCTCGAGGACCCGCAGCGCGTCGGCCCGTCGCAGGGTGTCCGTGGGCCGGGCATAATGCAGCTGCGCCTTCCAGAGGGCCTCGTCMGCGTAGATGTTGCCGATCCCCGAGACCAGGCCCTGGTCCAGCAGCGCSCGCTTGAGCCCGGTCTTGCGTGMCCGCAGCCGCCGGTAGAAGTCGTCGAAGGAAAAACAGGGATCCAGCGGGTCCCGCGCAATGTGCGAGGCTTCTTCGGCGATGAGGGGCAGCGGCGWTTCGGCGAGGCCGCCCGGACCGCCGTCGTCGGTGGGGACCAAAGAGGTCAGGAACAGGCCGCCGAAGATGCGCTGGTCCACGAACCGGAGCTGCTCGGGCATGCCCTCGGAGGGGCTCAGCCGCAGCCTGACCTTCAGGTGTTTTTCGTCCGGGACGCCGGGGTCCTGCATGAGCAGCTGGCCGGACATGCCAAGGTGGGCCATGAGGGCGACGGCGGGGGCAGGCCCTGAGGACGGGAGGTCCGTTCCGGACGGGAGATCCATGCCGGGCGGGAGATCCATGCCGGGCGGRGCCGGCGGKCCCGCCAGCGGCATCCAGAGGAACTTGCCGCGGCGGACCACRTCCAGCACGCGCGCGCCCTCAAGGTTKCCGGCAAAGTCTTCCGGGCCGAGGGCRTGYCGGCGSAKGGAGCGSGGATCCAGCACSTCRACGGASGTGATGGTCCGGCCRCGCACCCAGYTSACCAGGCCGCGCCGGACCACCTCSACCTCRGGCAGTTCAGGCAAGGCGCTGCCTAGCTCCCGGTCTGGGGCTGGAGCTGCTGGGGATCGGGCGCGGAGGGTGCGGTGAGCCGGCGCCAGGCGTCGGCGGCGGCYTCCTGCTCGGCTTCCTTCTTGGAGTTGCCGGTTCCGGTGCCGTAATCGGTGCCGCCGATCCGAAGCACGGCCTCGAACGTGCGGGCATGGTCCGGTCCGGAGCCGTCCACTGCGTAGTTGATGGTTCCGAGCTGCCGGCTGGCCGCCAGCTCCTGGATGCTGGTCTTCCAGTCGGTTCCCGCGCCGAGGGCGGCCGCGTCCTTCAACAGCGGACCGACCAGCCGCATGACCAGCTGCCGGGCCGTCTCGATGTCGTTGGAGAGGTAGGTGGCGCCGATCAGCGCCTCCATGGTGTCCGCCAGGATGGAGGCCTTGTTCTTGCCTTCGGTGAGCTTCTCGCCCTGCCCGAGGTAGATGTAGTCGCCCAGCCCGATGCTGCGGCCGATGCCGGCCAGRGCCCGGGTGCTGACGACGGCAGAGCGGCGCTTGGCCAGGTCGCCTTCGGGCAGCGTGGGGTTGTCGCGGTACAGCGCGTCCGTCACGGAGAATCCCAGRATGGAGTCGCCCAGGAAYTCGAGCCGTTCGTTGGTGGGGATGCCGCCGTTTTCGTAGGCGTAGGAGCGGTGTGTGAGCGCAAGACGAAGCGTCCCGGCGTCAATAGTGACACCGAGACGCTTCAGAAGCTCTTCAGTTGAAGACATCTTTTTCAGCCTGTCGGCGGATTAGACGTCTGCGACCTTGCGGCCCTTGTATTCAAGGAACAGCGCGGTGCCAGCCGAGTCGGTAACGACCTTTGCCTGGTGCGGCAGGCTGTAAACAACCTGGCCGTTCTCTACGGTCTTCACCAGGTGGGGGGCAGTTGCCTTCCACTGGGAGCGGCGGGCGCGGGTATTCGAGCGAGACATTTTCCGCTTCGGGACAGCCACGGCTAACTCATTTCTCTCTAGAAAAACACTTACAAATCAGTTTTGCCGGTCAGGCTTAGCCAAGTCAGCCAGGGCGGCCCAGCGAGGATCTACGACCTCGTGGTGATGCCCCGGCTCGTCTTCCAGGCGTACTCCACATTCGGAGCAAAGGCCCTGGCAGTCTTCCCGGCACACCGGCTGGAACGGCAGTATGGTGACAACTGCGTCCCGCAACACCGGCTCAAGATCGATCAGATCGTGCTCGACTCGACGTTGCTCTTCTTCGTCTTCCTCGTCGGAGAACACAGCGTCCTCGTAGAAGAAAAGTTCTTGCACATCGACCTCTTGGTCATACGCAAGGGGATCCAGGCATCGGCCGCATTCGCCAGTTACTTCAACGAGCGCGGTTCCTGATACCAGAATTCCTTCGTGTACGGCCTCAAGCCGCAGGTCCAGCTCGACATCCGAGCCTTCCTGCACGCCAATGAGCGCCACGCCAAGATCCCTTGGCGCGGGTACATGTTCCGTCAGCGTTCGCATGCTTCCCGGACTGCGTCCGAGGTCCTTGACGTCGAACGCCAAGGGCGAACTAGCATCTCGTTTAATGAGAACTCCTGTTGAACATATGACCGACGTACCATCTTAGCCTGAACTTCCGGACGGACTCAAACCGGGGGCACGCCTGCGGTTCTCACCACAAACGGGCCTGGATTCGGGCCGCGCAACCGGCAGCAGGCCGCCGAGTACCGGTCAAGCTTACACTTTGCGCGCCCGGTTCTGGACCGGCTCGCCCGGGGCCAGCCGTTTCAGCACGGAACGGGGCACAAAGTCCGAGATGTCCCCGCCCAGGGCGAAGACCTCTTTAATGAGGGTGGAGGACAGGTGCAGGTAGTGGCTTTCCGCCGGCAGGAACACYGTCTCGACGCCGGTCAGCTGCCGGTTCATGGTGGCCATCGGCAGCTCGTAGTCGAAGTCCGAGGASGAGCGCAGGCCYTTGACGATCGCGGAMACGCCGCGCTGCCGGCAGTATTCGGCCAGGAGCCCCTCCCCCACGGGTTCCACCACAATCCCGCGCAAGGAGGCGAACGTTTCYTTGGCCATGTCGATCCGCTCTTCAAGGCTGAAGCGGTACTTCTTGGCGTAATTSGTGGACACGGCCACGATCACTTCGTCRAAGAGGCCCGCGGCACGGGCGATGACTTCCAGGTGTCCATTGTGAATGGGGTCGAAGGAGCCAGGGCAYACAGCGCGTCTCATGCTCCGAACCTACCGTATGGGCGCAGCGGGGCGGGATAACATGGCTGAATGTCGCAGCTCCCTCCCCAATTCCCGTGGCAGCGCGCCGCGACCGGCGCCAACCTGCTCTCCCCCGACGGTTCYCTGGGCGTCACAATCTTYGAGGAGATGACCACCCTGGCRCTCAGCACGGGCGCCATCAACCTCGGCCAGGGCTTCCCGGACGAGGACGGGCCCKTGGAGATCAAGGAGGCGGCCCAGGCCGCCATCGCCGCCGGAGCCAACCAGTATGCGCCCGGCAAAGGCATCCTCCCCCTGCGGGAGGCGATCGCAGTCCATCAGCAGCGGTTCTACGGRCTCACCCCCGACCCGCACACCGAGATCATCGTCACCACCGGCGCCACAGAGGCCATCGCCGCCTCGCTGCTCGCGCTGGTCGGCCCGGGAGATGAGGTGCTCACGTTCGAGCCGTTCTACGACTCCTACGGCGCCATCATCGGGCTCTCCGGYGCCACSCACGTCACCGCCCCGCTCCTKGCCCCGGATTTCATGCCGGACCTGGCYGCGCTGGAGGCCGCGTTCAGCGACCGCACCAAGGTGGTGCTGATCAACAATCCGCACAACCCCACCGGCGCAGTGTTCCCCCGCGAGGTGCTCCAGCGCGTCGTCGAACTGGCCGAAAAGTACGACGCCGTGATCGTCACCGACGAAGTGTACGAGCACCTGACCTTCGGCGTGCGGCACATCCCGGTGGCCACCCTGCCCGGCGGGGCGGAGCGTACGCTGACCATTTCCTCGGCCGGGAAGACCTTCTCCTTCACCGGYTGGAAAATCGGCTGGGTCTCCGGACCGGAGCASCTCGTGGCCGCCGCCCGGACGGTCAAGCAGTTCCTGAGCTACAGTTCCGGCACCCCCTTYCAGGCMGCGATCGCGGTGGGGCTGGGCCTCCCGGACGAGTTCTACACCGGGATTGCCGACACCCTCCGGTACAAGCGCGACATCCTCAGCGAGGGACTCCGCGCGGCCGGCCTCGATGTCCTGACCCCGCAAGGGACCTACTTCGTYAACGTGGACACCTCACCGCTGGGGATCACGGACTCCGTKGAACTGGCCCGCCGGCTCCCGGCCCTCGTGGGCGTCGCGGCGATCCCGGTRCCGGTYTTCTGYCACCCCGACGGCGCCGARCGCACCCGCAGCCTGCTYCGCTTTGCTTTCTGCAAGCAGCTCCACGTGCTGGAGGAGGCCGCCGAGCGGCTGGCGACCCTGCGCGACAGGCTGTGAGCATGGCGGAGCAGCACTCCGGGGCCTCGCGCTTCCTGCGGACCACCGGACAGCACGCCACCATCGAGCCTGATCCCTTTACCGACGGCGGCTTCGTGCTGAGCATCGGCGGCGCGGAACAGTCCCACGTCAACCTGGCCGATCCCGCGGATATCTTCTACGAATACCTGCGCAGGATCGGGCATGTGGTGGACCTGGCCGCCCCGTGGGGCGAGCCGATCACCGCGCTTCACCTGGGCGCGGGCGCCCTGACCCTSGCCCGCTACATCCAGGCCACCCGKCCCGGCTCGGTCCAGTATGCSGTGGAGCTGGAGCGGGAACTGCTGGACTTCGTGCTGGCCCAGCTGCCSCTGCCGGAGGGAACCCAGCTGCACACKRTAATCGGCGATGCCCGCGACGCCCTTGCCGGRCTTGCGGCGGAACTGCGGTTCGACGTCGTGATCCTGGACATCTTCTCCGGGCCGGAGGCACCGGAACACATCGCGTGCACYGAGTTYTACCAGGAGGCCGCGGCACGGCTGACRCCGCGCGGGGTGTTGGTTGTCAACGTGGGCGACGARCCCGGGCTKACCCTGGTCCGCAGCCAGGTCGCGGCGATGCGCCGCGCCATGGCAGACGTCTCGGCCTTCGCGGAGGCCGGCATGTTCACCGGCCGGTACCCCGGCAACATCATCCTGACCGGAACCCAGGGGCCTTGGCCGGAGGTCTGGACGACGGCGCTCACGGCGCGCGGCCCGCATCCGGCCAGGCTGCTCGCCGGCGTCGAGCTGGATGTGCTGGCCGGCTAGTCCTTCTGGCCGGCTAGTCCTTTTCGGCCGCGGCGTCCGCCGCTCCCACAGCTTCCRCGGCGTCCACGGCTTCTGCGGCGTCCACGCCGGGTTCGGCGAACCARAGCCGGGTTTCGCCGTACTTCTTCTCGGCAAACCGTTCCATGTTYTCGGGCCATTCGGGCTCGGGYGACCGGGATGAGCGTTCCACCACCACGACGGCCCCCTCGGAGAGGTGCGGCACTAGTTTGGCCAGGACGGCCCTGAGGGCCGGTTCGTCCAGGGGATAAGGCGGGTCCAGGAACACCAGGTCCCAGCGCGCGTCGTCGGCGRTCCGGTCCAGGAAGGATTCAACCTTGGAACGGTGCACGGAGACCACCTTGCGGCCSGTGACMGTRTTGACCAGGTCCGCGTTCCGCTGGCAGACGGCGCTGGCCTTGGCATCGAATTCGACCAGGTCCACGGAGTCGGCGCCGCGGCTGCCGCTCTCCACCCCGAGTGAGCCGGAGCCCGCGTAYAGATCCAGGACCCGGGCRSCGGCAATRACGTTGAAGGCGTCCAGCCGGGAGAACAGCGCTTCCTTGACCCGGTCCGTCGTGGGCCGGGTCAGGTTCCCGGTGACRTTGGCGAGCGKGCTGCCGCCGGCGGCGCCGGCAATGATCCGGCTCAWGGCTTCTGCCCTTGGCGTGTRGTCCTAGCCGCGTTCAAGGAACGCCTCCTTCTCGGGGTTCAAGTATTCGTCGATTGCCGCCGCGAGCCGGGGCTGTGCCGCCAGCGACGGATCGGCCGCCACGATCCGCTGGGCGTCCTGCCGGGCCCGGGCGATCACGTCCTCGTGTTCGAGCACGCGCAGCAGCTTCAGGGTGGACCGGCCGCCGGACTGCGAGGCGCCCAGGATGTCGCCCTCSCGGCGGAGCTTGAGGTCCTCCTGGGAGAGTTCGAAGCCGTCCGTGGWCGCRGCCACSGCGTCGAGCCGGCGCCGGCTCGGATGACCCGGYTCCAGCGTGGTGACCAGCAGGCAGGTCCCSGGCAGCCCGCCGCGGCCMACCCGGCCGCGCAGCTGGTGGAGCTGGGAGATGCCAAAGCGGTCCGCGTCCAGGATCACCATGAGCGTGGCGTTGTGCACGTCCACGCCGACCTCAATGACCGTGGTGGAGACSAGCAGCTTGGTCTGGTTGGCGGTGAAGGAGGCCATGGTCTCGGAYTTCAGCACCGGGTCCTGGCGGCCGTGCAGCGGCGCCACACTCACCCCGGCMAGCGCCGGCTCGTCCCGGAGGTGKTCCACGACGCCGGTGACGGARGCRAGTTCCCGCGCKCCGTTCTCGCCYTCCAGRTCCGCRGCGGACGGTTCGGCCTCGCCCGGGCTGAAGTCGCCGTCGTCGTCGGTGCCGATCTTGGGGCAGACCACGTAGACCTGGTGGCCGGCGTCGATCTCCTCCCGCGAGCGGGACCAGATGCGGGTGGCCCAGGCCGGGTGTTCCGCGAGCCCCACCACGTGGGTGGAGATCGGRGCGCGGCCRGCGGGGAGTTCGTCCAGGACGGAGGTTTCGAGGTCTCCGAACACGGTCATGGCSACGGTCCGGGGAATCGGGGTGGCGGTCATGACCAGCAGGTGCGGCGGTTTGCTCGCCTTGGCGCGGAGGGCGTCGCGCTGTTCCACGCCGAAGCGGTGCTGTTCGTCCACCACGATCAGCCCGAGGTCGTAGAAGGAGACGTTCTCGCTGAGCAGGGCGTGCGTGCCGATCACGATTCCYGCCGTCCCGGAGGCCGCGTCCAGCATGGCCTGCTTCCGCGCCGCGGTGGGCATGGAGCCGGTGAGGAGGGTGACCTGGACGGCGTCCTCGCCGAACCCGCCGAGCAGCCCGTCCCGGGAGAGCGGTCCGAGCGTGCGCCGGATGGATTCATMGTGCTGGGCCGCRAGGACTTCMGTGGGGGCCAGCAGGGCGGCCTGTCCCCCGGCGTCCACCACCTGGAGCATGGCGCGCAGTGCCACGATTGTCTTGCCGGAGCCCACCTCGCCCTGGAGCAGCCGGTTCATCGGCGAGTCCTGKGCRAGCTCGTCRGAGAGGGTCTTTCCGACKGCGGCCTGGCCGGCGGTCAGGGTRAACGGCAGCTGGCGGTCGAAGGCGGGCAGCAGCCCGTCCRCTGCCGGGCGGCGGGCCGTTGCCTCCTCKGCGGCCAGTTGGGCGCGGCGCCGCGCCAGGGCCGCCTGCAGCACCAGGGCCTCCTGGTAGCGGAACCGGTCGCGGGCRCGCTGRTAGTCCGCCGGSGTTTGCGGGGCGTGGATCAGCCGGTAGGCGTCCGCGACCGGYAGGAACTTCTCCCGSGCCGCSACTTCGGCGGGCAGCGGGTCTCCRAGGGCCTCCAGCTCCACGGTGTCCAGCAGCGTCGAGATGACCTTTTGGATGGACCAGCTGGTGAGTTTCGCGGTGGCCGGGTACACCGGGATCGGCATGGCGGCGAGCTTCTCCGGATCCATGCCGGGAGTGTCGGGGTCCTCGTCGAGCAGCAGGAAGTCGGGGTTGGTCAGGCCGAGRGATCCGCCGTACCGGGTGACCTTGCCGGAGAACATGGCGCGCCGGCCCGGCTGGAGCTCGGCCTTGGCCCGGAACCCGTTGAAAAAGCTGACCTTCAGGGTGCCCGGAAGCGCGCCGCCGGCCCGGCCGGAAGCGRCTCTGTCCGTCCCGGTTCCGGGGCTCCCGGCGTCGTCGGAGATCACGACGTCGGTGAGCGAGCCCCGCCGGGCGCGCATTTGCCGGGTGCTGTTGGAAACCACCCGGGCGATCAGGGTCACTTCCTCATCCAGCGGGACCTCACTGATGGGGGTGAGCTCGCCGCGGCTGAGGTAGCGGCGGGGAAAGTAGTTCAGGAGCCCGCCGACAGTGGTGATGCCAAGATGTTTTTCGATGACGGCCGCGGAGCGCTTGCCGATSCGGCGTTCCAGGCCCAGTTCAAGTTCAGCGTGCATGTCCGTCGGGGTTTCGGGTTTCGGCGGCGAGYRCMGGRGGAACGTTGGCGGCAACGGTGGCGGSCTCTGCCTGCGGATCGCGCGGCACTGCGAGCTCGCTCACGGAAATGTCCGTGGGSTCGCCCAGGGAKCGGATCAGCGCGACGGCGGGTTCGGCATCCAGGACGTGGACGTGGACGCGCCAGCGGTAGTGCCCGGCYTCATCCGCGCCGCCGCCGACCTGGCTCATGATCACCGAGTCGCCCATTTCGTCGAGCCGTTGGCGCATCATGGCCGCGTCCAGCGGGGACAGGGAAATGGTGCACATGACCTCGACGCCCTCGTCCCGCGGCATGCCGACGTGGATGTGCGGGTCCTGGACGTCATAGCCGTGCAGCCCGTCCAGCAGCTCGCTCTGGAGTTCYTCGCCCAGCACGGCGGAGCGGAGGCAGTCCAGGATCAGGAGCATGCCCACGCCGCCGGCGTCCACCACGTGGGCGGCCTGCAGGGCATCGAGCTGCTCTTCGGTGCGCACCACGGCGGCCAGGGCCGCCTCGACGGCGGCATCCAGGGCCAGGCCAAGGGTCTGGTTGCTGTCRTCTCCGTCGTGCGCGGAATCCACGGCGGCCGCGGCCCGGGCGGCGGCCTCCATGACGGAAAGCATGGTGCCKGGCACCGGATCGCTCAGCGCGGACCAGGCCCGGATCTGGGCCCGGTTCAGKGCTGCGGCCAGCAGCGGCGAGCTGATCCGGGTGTGCCCGGCCAGCGGTTCGGCGGCGGCGCAGAGRAACACGGCAAACAGGGTTCCGGAGTTGCCGCGGGCTTGTTCCATGGCRACCTGGCCGGCCCGCGCCARGACGGCRCCGACGTCGTGCAGGGACGGGTCCGGCGCCGCGTGGTGGGACTGGGCAGYGGCCGGGGCCGACGTCGGGGCTGCGCCACCTTCGACGACGGCGTCCGCGGCGTGGGCCGCKGCACGGACRGTGAGGTAGAGGTTTGTGCCGGTGTCACCGTCTGCCACGGGAAAGATGTTGATGGCGTTGAGGCGGTCGCTGTGGTTCCCGAGCGTTGTCTCCGCCTTGCCCAACCACCGCTTCATCGCTTGCGCGTTGGCGGCAATCTTAGTCTGCAAAGTGATCCCATCCCACAGCGTCAGCGGGCCTGCCCGCGATCGTTACTCCCGTGCTTTCGGTTGGTGCAGGGGCCTCTACCGAGCCTATCGCAGTGAAACCGGGMGGGAGCTGAACCTCCKRGGGGAATGTGGCCAGCAGCCCGTGGTCTTCGCCKCCGCCGAGGACCCAGGACAGCGGGTCTGCTCCCAGCAGCTCCGACGCAGGCAGCAGCGCAACGGCCAACTCCTTCATGGCTGCGGCGTCAAGGTTCAGCATTGCGTGGCTGGCGGCCGCCAGGCGGTTTCCGTCCCGGACCAGTCCGTCCGAGATGTCCATCATGGCTGTTGCGCCGGCTCCACGCGCCAGGGGTCCGGCCGCGAGCGGCGGCTGCGGCTTGCACTGGGTGTCCAGGAGGGAGCGCTGGCCGGCGGTCAGGTCCCCCACCGGGATGTCGGATTCCAGCAGCGCCAGCCCGGCGGCGGCCCGGCCCACTGTTCCTGCCAGGGCCAGAGTGTCGCCGGGCCGGGCTCCGGACCGCAGTACGGCTTCCCCGCCGTCAAGGGTCCCCAGGATCGCCACACTGACCGCCAGTTCGCGGCCACGGCCCAGGTCTCCCCCGGCCACCGCGCAGGCTTCCGCACCCAGCCCCCTGATTCCGGCCATGAGGCCGTCGGCGAAATCTTCCACCCAGGAGACGGGGGTTTCCGGCGGCATGGTCAGGCTCACCACCAAGGACGTGGCCCGGGCTCCCATGGCATTGATGTCACTGAGGTTTTGGGCGGCGGCCTTCCAGCCGACATCGTACCCGGTGGTCCGGTAGCCGTTGTTCCATTCGAGCCGGAAGTCCTGGTCCACCACCTGGGTGTCGATGCTCACCACGGTCCTCCCGTCCGGCGCGGCGACAATGGCGGCGTCGTCCCCCGGCCCCAGCAGCAGGTACGCCGCCGGCTCCGTCGCGCCGGTGGACTCCGAGAAGGCGGGATCCACGGCCCTGAGGCGCGGGAAGATGCGCTCCAGCAGCTGGGACTCCGAGAGGTCCGCAACGGTCAAGGCGGTGTCCGCCGGCACGGATTGGGGCACAGGAATTTCAGGTACAGGAATATCAGGCACAGGAGTTTCAGGCACAGCCCTACGCTACCGCGAGGCACCGACACCGCCGAACGGCTGTGCGGCCGGCAAGGACACCGGCCGCAACGGGCTAGAAGGTCGCCTTGAGGCAGCCGAGCCGGGTGTTCCCGGACGACATCCCCGCGACGCCCAGCCCCCACGCGCACACCGTGTACACGCCGCGCTTGGTCACCGGAATGACAATCCGGTAGCCATGGTTGCCGGAGACCTGGAAAATCGAGTTGACGTCGGCCCGGTACCGGCTGGCCACGTAGGCCGTGCCCTTGGTGGTGCCGTCAGGCGAGGTGACATATAGATGGACGGGAGCGTTCGCACGCGTCATTCCCGGGTCCAGGGCCCAGCCGCTGGCCACCAGCGCGGATCCCGTGCCGCCGAGCTGGACCTTGACGGACTCCAGGTACCCGACCGGCGCGGGGGTGGCGGCAACACTCACTGTGGAGCAGCCGAGGAGGCTGTTGCCCAGTGGGAAGACGCTGACCGCGATGCCGTAGGCGCAGATTTTGTAGTTGCCCGGTATGGTGACCGGCAGCGCCACCCGGTAGCCGTGGTTTCCCGTKGTTCCCATGACCTGGTTGACGTCCGCGCGGGACTGGTTGGCGGTATAGGCGGAGCTCTTGGTCACTCCCTTGGGGTCGGTGACGTAGAAGTCCACCGGGATGGACGCGGCCGGGGTTCCGCGATCCAAGGTCCACCCCGTGACGGTGATGGTTGCCGTTGGCGCGTCTGTCTTGACCACGGTGCTCTCCAGGAAGCCGGAGGGCGCGGGGGTTGCAGTCGTCGTCACGGTTGTGCAGCCCAGGAGGCTGTTGCCCTGGCTGAACGCGGTGACGGCGATGCCGTAGGCGCACACCTTGTACGCCCCGCTCATCGTCACGGGGATGTCCGAGGTGAAGCCGTGGTTCCCGGTGACGGACATCACCTTGTTGACGTCGCTGCGGCTCTTGTTGGCTGTGATGGCCTTCGATGTCGTCTTGCCAGCCGGGTCCGTCACATACAGGTGGACCGGGATGGACGCCGCGGAAGTCCCGGGGTCATAGCTCCAGCCCGTCGCCCGCAGCACCGTCACCCCGTTGGCCCGGGTGAGCACCAGCGACTCGAGATATCCGCCGGTCGGAGCCGACCCGGCCAGGGTCAGGGACCGGCAGCCCAGGTCCGCGGTCTCGACGCTGCCCAGCGCGTAGACGCAGACCTTATATACCCCGGCCTGGGTCAGGTTGAACGAGCGGGTGAACCCGTGGTTGCCGGTCACCTGCATGATTTTGTTGACGTCGGCGCGGGCCTGGTTGGCGGCCACGGCGTAGCCCGTTGCGGTGCCGCCCGGCGGGGTCACGTAGATGTGGACGGTGGACGATGCCGAGGAATTGGCGGAATCGTACGCCCAGCCGGCGACGTCCAGGCTGGCCTTGGTGCCGGAACGGTTGATGGCCATCGATTCGACGTAGCCCTTGGCAGGCGCCCCCGGCGGACGGATGGTGACGGTGGCTGCGGTGTTGGTCACCGAATCGATGCTCACCTTGGTGCCGGCGTGGGTAGTGAATGTCTGCCCGGCCTGCCAGGCCTGAGTGTTCGAATAGTAGCCGTTGAAGGCGGAGGCTCGGGTATCGGGCGGCAGCAGGATCGAGGAGTTGCCTCCGCCCTGCTGGGTGATCTTCACGCCTCGGTTTCCGGCCTGCGCGATCACGGCGTCATAGCCCACGGGAGCCCGGAGCTCGAGGTAGTAGACCTCGCCGGATTTCGGGTCCGTGAACTTCACGGCCCGGTTCGCGTCGTCGCCGGCCCAGGGCTTCAGGGTCACCTTGCGGGGTCCGGCCACCGCGCCCAGGTTGGTGATCTCGTTACCGTTGCCGAACCGGCCCATTTCCCACAGGCTGGCACTGATTTCCGGCATCAGGTCCCAGTGCGAGATCCCCATGAGGTCCAGGTTGTCCCCGTACGTCTTGATGCTGCAGGTGGGATCGGCGAACCCTGCAAAAGGCCCGGCGGCGACGTCCATGGCCCCGCTGCCGCACAGCAGGCTGTTGGCGTGGTCCATGCCCAGGGCGTGCCCGAACTCATGCGTCAGCACCGGGGTTGCCAGCCGGCTGTTCTGCGGCATCAGGATGCGCCCGCCCGTGGTCCCGTTGCTGTAGGTCATGCCCGCGGTGCCGTTGCTCAGGTAAGCGCCGGGGATGAAGATCACCAGCGCGGTATAGGCGCGCTGCGTCCACCCCAGTTCCTGCGAGACCGTGTCCACGATCTGCGCCGGCGTCTGGGTGGATCTCGCGGCGGACTTGTGAAGTACGCGGGTGGAGGTCAGGGCAATGTCCACCCTGCCCGCGGTGGCGTGTGCCCAGTACCGGTTGGCCGCACTAAGGGAAGCCTTCGCCGCGGCGATCGGCACGGCCGCGTCMGTTTCCGCTGCCGTCTTATCGGCCAACTGCACCGTCACCAGGGTGGTCTTCAAGGTGCCCGCCAGCGGAGCGCTGACGTAGGTGTATTCCGCCTTCGCCCGGTTGGCCGGCGGTTCGGGCCGGACAAAGTCATCCACCGCCTGTCCCTGGGGACTCGGGTCCGACACCGCCGGAACAGCGCCCACCGATGCAGCGCCCGTGGAATGCGCAGCCGTCGACGCCGGGACCACCAACTGCGTGGCCGGAACTTGCACTGCGGCCACAGCGGTCTGGGGCAAGGCTGCTGCCAGCATCACGGCGGCAATCAAGGTTGCCGCTATGTTCAGTTTTCGCAAGATTGCTCGCTTAGGGGTGGGACCTCAGGTGGTGACCTGGCGGTGGGAGCGACGGAAGGTGCCTACAGCATAAACGCCAATTCACGTCTGTCACCCCACTAACTTTGATCCCTGTAATCACAACTGCATCACGCATTTTTCTTAGCAAGTTCTTGCGCAGGATCTGCGCACCATTTCGCCACCCGAAAACTGCGTGCCAAACTCTTAGCCGTGCCTCATTCCGTCACCGCGGTGAATACCGCCACCCGCAGGGTGCTTGCCTTCGCCGTCGGTGGCCTCATCCTGTACCTGGTCATTGCCGTTCAACTCTTCGTCAACGTGGATCCGCTCAGCGTCCACCGGACCGACGCCGTCATCATGCTCGGCGGCGCAGCCAGCGAACGCCTTCCGGTGGCCCGCCAGATCCAGGCTGAATACAACATCCCGGTTTTGGTGATCTCCCACACGGATACGTTCGGCAACCGTGCGGCGGATGAGACGTGCAATTCCACAGTCTTTCCGAACCCCAGCGTCATCTGCTTCCGCCCCCCGGACATGGACACACGGGGCGAGGCCCAGGCCATCTCCCGCTTGATCAAGGCCAACGCCTGGAGGTCCGTCACGGTTGTGACCTCGAGCTACCACGTCACCCGCGCGGGCCGGCTAATCAAACAGTGCACGGGCGCGGATGTACAGATGGTTGCCTCACATCCGGACCTTGACCCGGGCCAATGGATACGGCGGTTTGTGATCGAAACGGGGGGCCTGATCGACGCTTCCCTCAGACCGGAATGCGCGAAACGGTGAGCGGAAATGTAACAATTGAACCTCATCCGATGGAACCGGCCAGCCGGTTCGGGCATCTGACCGAGGCGAGGAGGACACGCTGGAACACTCTCCCGACGGCGCTCCCCCGCTGATTGCCGCCCCCCGGCACCTGCGCAGGCGGCGCATGCACACGGAGATCCCGGACACCCTCCTGATGCCCGGCGTGGAGCCGGTTCCGGTCACCGCTCCACCGCCAGCGTCGGCTCAGGCAGACGACGACGCCAACCTAAAGAACCGCCAGGACAACGAGTCCCAGCAACTCGCCCGCGACAGGCTGAACCGGCGCAAACGGCGGGTGGCCCTTCTGGCCGTTCTCTTTGTCCTTATCGCGGTGCCGGTCATCGCGCTAGCGTTGCTGCTCGCCTAAATCCGGGCCACCAACCATTCCAACCGCTCGCTCACCCTTGGGGAATAACCATGCACAGCATCATGCCGATCTTCGGAACCAGGCCAGAGGCCATCAAGATGGCGCCGATTGTCAGCGCATTGCAGGAGTCTCCACTCTTCCGCTGCATAGTGACGGTCACCGGCCAGCACCGCGAAATGCTGGACCAGGTCAACGAACTATTCGGCATCGTTCCCGACCATGACCTGAACATCCTCCAGCAGGGGCAGTCCCTTTCGGCCATCATGACGCGGACCATCGACGGGCTGGAAAAGCTCTTCGCCTCCACCCGCCCGGACGCCGTCGTGGTCCAGGGTGACACCACCACTTCCACAGCCGCCGCCATCGCGGCGTTCTACCACGGCATTCCGGTGGTACACGTCGAGGCAGGGCTGCGTAGTGGAGACCTGCTCTCGCCGTTCCCCGAGGAAGCCAACCGCAAGATCACCAGCCAGATCACCCGGCTGCATCTGGCGCCCACCTCCACCAGCAGGGAGAACCTGCTGAAAGAAGGCATCAGCGCCGAGGACATCGTGGTCACCGGGAACACCGTGATTGACGCCCTCCTCGCCACCGTGGACAAGCAGCTCCCCTTCACGGACCCCCAGCTGGAAGAACTGGACGCCAGCGGCCGCCAGATCCTGCTGGTCACTACACACCGGCGCGAAAACCAGGGTGAATCCATGCGCAGCGTGGGGCGGGCGCTGGCCCGGATCGCCGACGCCGAGCCGGACCTGGTGATTGTGCTGCCTGCCCACAAGAATCCGGTGGTGCGCGAGGCCGTGCTTCCCGCGCTGGAGGGCAAGGCCAATGTGCTGGTGACGGAGCCGCTGGCCTATGGCGAATTCACCCGGTTGCTGTCCCGAGCCCACATCGTCCTGACGGACTCCGGCGGAGTACAGGAGGAGGCCCCCAGCCTCGGCAAGCCGGTYCTGGTGATGCGGGAGAACACGGAGCGGCCCGAGGCCCTTGAAGCCGGCACCGTGAAGCTGATCGGCACCGACGAAGAGCGGATTTTTGCCGAGGTGACTCGTCTCATGCACGATTCCTCGCACTTTGCCACTATGGCCAACGCCGTGAACCCCTACGGCGACGGCAAGGCCGCCGCCCGCACTGTGGCAGCGATCGAGGAGCTGCTCGGCGTCGGCTACCGGACCGCGGACTTCAGCGGGGCGTAGTCGTCCGACAGCCGCTGGCGGGGCTGCCGCGGCCGGGCCCCGATGCGAGTCGGGAGGGTCTTTCGTGAAACAATAAGTGTTCAGCAGGCAAGGATGCGGGTTGCCAGCATGACGTTGTCCGATGGCGGATCTGGTACCCCGATTCGACCCTGAACCGACGGCGACTCCAAAGGGTTTAAGTGGACCGCAGGGACTTTCTACGACTGTCAGTGGCGGCATCGGCGGCTGCCTCCCTGGCCGCGTGCACTCCCGACACTTCGCCCGGCCCCCGTCCGCCGTCGACGTCGCCCGCACCACTACCGCGTCGGCCCCTGCCCCCGTATGCGAGCAAGGGCCTCGGCATGCCGCGGTTCGGCGGATTCGGTTTCAAGCAACTGGATTCCCTGAACCTGGACTGGTTTTACGACTGGGGACCCGACTACCCGCCCCTCCGGGCGGCTTCGAGCCAGGCCGCCGAATTTGTGCCGATGGTCTGGGGACGCGGCTCTTTGGAGCGGAAAGCCATCGAGCAGGTGCGGTCGGAAGTGCCGTGGACGGGCGCCGACAATCTCCTCGGCTTCAACGAACCCGACCACAAGGGTCAAGCGGACATGTCCGTGGACACCGCCATCAGTCTTTGGCCCCAACTGGAACAGGCTGGCCTCAGGCTGGGATCTCCGGCCCCGGTTCAGGCGCTGGGCGACTGGCTCAAGAATTTCATGGACCAGGCAGCCCGGAAGGACCTGAGGGTGGATTTTGTCGCGATGCACTGGTACGCGCCGCCGCACGCGGACTCGTTTCTCAACACCGTGCAGAAACTGCATGAACGCTACGGGAAGCCCGTCTGGGTCACCGAGTATGCCGTCGCCGACTGGAAGGCCAATGCCAAGTCGCCCAGCCGGTTCACGGAGAAGGAAATCCTCGCGTTCATGAAAGAGACCGCCACCGGCTTGCGGAAAATGCCGTATGTGGAGCGTTTCGCCTGGAAAACGCGGGCCCACGGCGATCCCATCATGGGAGCCTCCGCGTTGTTCCGGAACAACGGCTCGCTCACCCCCACCGGCGAGCTGTACCACTCCCTCTAGAGATCCACCTCCAGCCAGTTCCGGGTGCCGCTGGGAGCGGCAGAAAACTGCGTATTTCCTGTGTGAAACCGGGACTTTTCTGAGTGTTTCCCGTGCTAAGTTGACTTCAGCCACAACTGAATCAGGGACCACACAGGCCAGAACAGTCACCGGTTGATGCCACGAATCGTGAGCAGGATCCACCGGGACGCACCCAGCTCTGGCTTTTTCCGTTTCTGCGTCAGCCATAGACGCCCAGCCACATTCATCGAAAGGTACTCATGGAACGCCGCAAGTTTCTTGCCCTGCCCTTGGCCGCAATGGCAGCTCCGGGTGCCCTCCTGGCCGCCAATGCTGGATCGGCACAGGCGGCAACGGCTCCCGCTGCCATCCCGAGCGTCCCTGCTGTCACGCTGCCTGCTGACACGCTCAAGGGATTTGGGTGGGGCGGGAAGGACGCCCTCGCGCTCCAGCAAATCAAGAGCCTCAAGCTGGACTGGCACTACACCTGGGGATCGCACTACAACGTCACCACCAACCCGCCTTTTGTCCCCATGGTCAAGAGCGCAAGGACCCTGCTGGAGCAGGATGCCATCGGATGGGTCACGCGTCAGCTGGCCGAAACCAAGACCAAGCACCTCCTGGGCTTCAACGAACCCGACAACAGGAGCCAGGCCAACATGAGCGTGGACCAGGCGATCAGCCTTTGGCCCAAGCTGCAGGCGACCGGACTGCGGCTCGGCTCCCCCGCACCTGCTGGTACGGCAAGCCCCTGGCTCGCGGATTTCATGGCGAAGGCCAAAAACAAGGGGTTGCGGGTCGATTTCATGACAATGCACCGCTACGCCTGGCCCAAAGCGGATGACTTCCTCAACAAGGTCAYGGAACTGCACGAGAGGTACGGCAAGCCGGTCTGGGTAACCGAGTACGCGGTGGCCGACTGGGATGCCACGTCCACCAGGCCCTCCATCTACTCGCGGGCCCAGACCGAGGACTTCATGCGTGCCACGGTGGCGGGCTTGCGTGCGATGCCGTTCGTCGAACGCTTCGCCTGGAAGTCCAGGCCCGCCGGGGACCCGAAAATGGGCTGCTCAGCCCTGTTCCACACGAACGGTTCCCTGACCACCACCGGCAAGCTCTACGCGTCTCTGTGAGGCGCTGAGCGCCTCCTGCAGTGGCCGGACACCCAGGTGTCCGGCCACTGCCCGTTAAATGAGGAAAGGATCCCGCCGGAG
>NZ_JBFTKG010000027.1:0-58450 GCF_056395825.1 Arthrobacter sp. 05T47
CCATGGCGTTCCACGGCCTCCACGTCCCCGGCTGACCCTGGCCCGTGGCGCCACGGAGTCGCATTGACGCCGCGGCGCCCCGGGTCCACGCTGTGAGGATGGCCACCAGATTATCGAAGGTGCTTATTGGCGCTTTCCCCCACCTGCGCTACGAACCCACTGCCAAAAGGATCCGCGCGAGCCTGGACGGGACCCCCCTCGTCGACACGACACAGGCATGGCTGGTCTGGGAACCGCACCGGGTCACCCCCATCTTCGCCGTGCCGGAGCAGGACCTGCTGGCGGAACTCGCCCCACCGGCCCTCCCGGCTGCCGCGGTGCAGGAGCATGCCTTCGCACTCCGGCAAGGCGAGGCACGGACCTCCCTGGACCCCGGAACGAAGTTCGGCAAACACACCTGCGCCGGCGAGGAACTCGACGTCGTGACTGCGAAGGCAACGGCCCCCCGGGCAGGCTTCCGGCCCGAGGACCCGGACCTGGCYGGCTACGTSGTGCTGGATTTCTCCGCCTTCGACTGGCTGGAAGACGATGAGGAAATCATCGGCCACCCCCGGGACCCGTTCCACCGCGTCGATATCCGCGCGTCGGGCCTGGATGTGGAGGTGGCGCTCGACGGCGTGACGCTCGCCCGGACGACCGGCGCACAGTTCCTCTACGAGACGCTGCTGCCGGTGCGGTACTACATCCCGCCGTCGGACGTGCGGCTGGATCTGATGGAGGAGAGCGCAAAGCGGACCGTCTGCCCCTATAAAGGCCAGGCGAGTTACTGGAGCTTCCCGGGGTCGGTGGAGGGCCGGAACGTCGCGTGGAGCTACGACCGCCGGTACCGCGACGCCGCCCAGATCCACGGCCTCATCAGCTTCTTCAACGAGCGCGTGGACCTGAGGGTCGACGGCGTCCTCCAGCCCCGCCCCGTGACGCCCTGGTCCCGCCGGGACACTCCGGGCGGTCCGGGCGGTCCGGGCGGTCCGGGCGGTCCGGGGGCACTTTGACGACTGCTGCCCGCTGTTCGCCGGCAAACATCGGCGTGTCCGCGTCAATGTGGCCCCGCCCGGCAGGCTCGGGCAGAGAAGAAGCGCCCCSGCTCTCGCCGGGGCGCTTCTCCTGTGGCGCTACTTCTGTGGCGCTTCTTCTGTGGCAGACCACCCAGGGCTGGGCTCAGAGCTGGTAGTCGGCCGCCGTGGTGATGTCCTCGTGCACGCACAGAATGTTGTGCTCGGAGTCCATGAACCAGGCACACTTCTCGGAATCCGTCGTACAAATGTGGTTCTCGGTCTTGAGATCCGGGAGGTCGTAGTCCTGGAACATGACTCCCTTGGCTTCCATCTCCTGTACGGTGCGTTCGATCTCGCTGACTTCGAAACTCAGGGTGGTGTGCTCTGAATGCTTACCATCCTTGACTGGCATGAGCTGCAGCATGGGGCCGCCTGCCGAGCCGAACAATTCACTTCCGTCTTCTGCCACTCCCCGGTGCGGGAGGCCGAGCGTCTCGGCATAGAAACGCCGGGCGCGTTCGGCATCATCGACTGGCAGGACTGTTGTGGCTTTGTTGAGTACTAGGGTCATTTCGCCACCTCCTACGAGCAAGATTTTACGCCGCAGCGGGGTGGAAAGAGCCTGCAAATTGGCCCGCAGACACGTGCCGCCCGCCCCGGCCCCTCTCCGGTTGAGCTATCACTTGTGGCTGCCATTTCGACCCTTTGACAGCCACAAGTGATAGAGCACCGGGGAAGGAAGCGGCTACTTCTCGACGAGGGTCAGGACGTCGTAGGTCGCCACGATTTCGTCGTTCTGGTTGGTCAGGACGGCGTCCCAGGCCACCTCGCCGTATTCGTCGGTCTCGCGCGGGGTGATCTTCTTGGCCGTCAGCGTGACCCTGATGGAGTCGCCTGCGGCCACCGGGGTGATGAAGCGCAGGTTCTCCAGGCCGTAGTTGGCCAGCACCGGGCCCGGCGCGGGCTCCACGAACAGGCCCGCCGCCCAGCTGAGCAGCAGGTATCCGTGCGCCACGATGCCCGGGAAGAACGGGTTGGCCTCGGCGGCTTCCTGGTTGGTGTGGGCGTAGAAGGTGTCGCCCGTGGAGTTCGCGAACTTGGTGATTTCCTCCAGGCTCACTTCGCGCAGCTCCGAGCGGATGGCGTCGCCGATGTGCAGCGTGGCCAGGGACTTCCGGAACGGGTGCTGGCCCTCGGTCTCGAGCGTGAAGTTGCGGTCCGCGCCGGTGTGCCAGAGTCCGGTGACGGCGGTCAGCATGTTGGGGGAACCCTGGATGGCGGTGCGCTGCATGTGGTGCATCACCGAGCGGATGCCACCGAGCTCTTCGCCGCCGCCGGCGCGGCCGGGCCCGCCGTGGACCAGGTGCGGGACCGGGGAACCGTGGCCGGTGGAGCTGCGGGCGTCCTCGCGGTTSAGCATGAGCACGCGSCCGTGGTGGGCGGCAATTCCGGTGACGAGTTCGCGGGCAACCTCGGGATCRTTCGTGCAGACCGAGGCGACCAGCGAGCCGCCGCCGCGGGCGGCGAGGCGGACGGCGTCRGYCAGGTCCGTGTAGCCGATCACCGAGGACACSGGRCCGAAGGCCTCGAGCGARTGGACCTCCTCGGCYTCCGGGTTSGCCCAGCTCAGCAGGACCGGKGACATRAAGGCRCCGCCGTCGACGACGCCGACGCTKCCGTCCGCGCTGGTGACCTTCGGCGCATCGAGGGTGCCGTAGGCAAGCTCCCCGCCGGCGTCGAGCATTGACTGGACGGCGGCGCGCACGTCGGCGAGCTGCTCAAGGGAAGCCAGGGCGCCCATGGTGACGCCCTCGGCGCGGGGGTCACCGAGCACGACGCGTTCGCGGATGCGGTCCCCCACGGCGGCGGTGACATCGGCGACGAGTTCCTGCGGCACGATCGCGCGGCGGATCGAGGTGCATTTCTGGCCGGCCTTGGCGGTCATCTCGGTGACGAGGGACTTGATGAAGGCGTCGAATTCCGGCGTGCCCTTGACGGCGTCCGGGCCCAGGATCGCGGCGTTGAGGGAGTCGGTCTCGGAAGTGAAGCGGACSCCGCCCTTGACYACGTTGGGGTGGGACTTCAGCGTGTTGGCRGTCGAGGCSGAACCSGTGAAGGCMACGAGGTCGCGGTAGTCCAGGTGGTCCAGCAGGGTGCGGACGGAGCCGGAAATCAGCTGCAGCGAGCCCGTGGGCAGGATGCCGGATTCGTCGATCGCCTTGACCACGGCGGCGGCCACGTAGCCGGTGGGGGTGGCCGGCTTGACGATGGTGGGAACGCCGGCGAGGAAAGCCGGGGCGAGCTTCTCGAGCATGCCCCAGACCGGGAAGTTGAAGGCGTTGATCTGCACGGCGACGCCGGGGATGCGGGTGTAGATGTGCTCGCCGGCGAACGATCCGTCSCGGGACAGCACCTCCATGGGGCCATCCACCACCACCTGGGMGTTGGGCAGTTCMCGGCGGCCCTTGGASCCGAASGTGAACAGGACGCCGATSCCGCCGTCGATGTCGATCATCGAGTCGATYTTGGTGGCRCCGGTCTGSGCCGAGAGCGCGTARAACTCCTCGCGSCGGCCGTTGAGGTACTGCGCCAGCTCCTTGAGCTTGAGCGCGCGCTGGTGGAAGGTCAGCGTGCCMAGTCCCGCCTGGCCGGTGGTGCGGCYGTARTCCACGACGSCGGCGAGGTCRAGYCCYTCGGTGCTCACCTTGGCCAGGAGCTCGCCGGTGCTGGCGTCCAGGACCGGCGCGGCACCGGCAGCGGAGGCGGCGTCGGGGGTCCACCAGGAACCCCGGATGAAGCTGGGGACGATCTCTACAGTGTCTATGGTGGGTACGGCTGTGGTGGTCATCGTTGACGGGTCCTTCCATCGCGGGGCAAGATCAACACGGCCGGAACATTACTGACCGTCCGTTCGGTAATATGTTCTAGAGTACATGAATGAGGCCTGCCGCACACTAGCCGCGGCGGCACCGACCGGCATGGCCCCTCCGCCGGCCGGCAACAAAGGAGACGCAATGACGCCCGAGACCGGCAGCACCGAGATGTGGAAAATCACSCTCGGGGAACTCGACGAGAAAATGGGCGTGAAGATCCTCGAGGAGTCCGTGGACCGGGTTGTGGCGACCATGCCGGTGGAAGGCAACCGGCAATCGTTCGGGCTCCTGCACGGCGGCGCCTCACTGGCAGTCGGCGAGGCGGTGGGCTCCTGGGCCGCCGTCATCCACGCCAGCACCCTGGGCAAGACGGCGGTGGGCGTGGACGTCTCGGCCACGCACCACAAGTCCGCCCGCGAGGGGCTGATCACYATCACGGCGACCCCCATCCACCTGGGCGGCACCCTGACCACGCACGAAGTGCTGATCACCAACGAGGCKGGCCAGCGGCTTTGCACGCTGCGGATCACCAACCTGCTGCTGGACCGCAAGGGCTGAGCCCCGGGGTCCCCGGCCCGCGGGTTCGCCCCGGCCCACCCCGGCCCGCGGGTTCGCCGGAACCCTGCGGGCCCGCCGGTTATTTACGGCGTTCTGGCAGCGTACCGGCGAACTCGGGCGCACTCCTTACCTCGATATTCCACAGCGACGTAGGGCCGATGGACCCGGAAGGCCCGCTCCCCGGACTGTTAGCTTGGAAGGGCCGAGTCGCCCGGCACCGCCGGGTTTCACCGGTCGCACCGGAAAGGGTCCGCCATGCTCTCAGACACCTCGCGTCCCGTCATCCAGGCAACGCTTCCTGTGGTCGGCGAGCACATAGAGGAGATCGCCAAGCGCTTCTACAAACACATGTTCGAAGCACGGCCTGACCTCCTGGACGGCCTCTTCAACCGGGGAAACCAGGCAGACGGCCGCCAGCAGCAGGCACTCGCCGGATCCATCGCGGCATTCGCCAGCACGCTCGTGGAGCATCCTGACCAAGTGCCGGATCATCTGCTCTCCAGGGTGGCGCACAAGCACGTGTCGCTAGGACTTAGTCCGGACCAGTACCAGGTTGTCCACGACCACCTCATGTGGGCGATCGTGGATGTCCTCGGGGACGCCGTCACTGACGAGGTCGCCGCGGCCTGGGACGAGGTCTACTGGCTGATGGCAAACCTGCTCATCAACAAGGAGCGCGGGCTGTACAACGCCGTGCACCTGTCCCCGGAGACCATCTGGCGGACGTGGAGGGTGGTACGGCGGATCCAGGAGACCGATGACGTCATCTCCTTCGTAGTTGAGCGGACCGACGAGCGCGACGTCAAGCCGTCCCTGCCCGGGCAGTACGTCACCATCAAGATGACCATGCCCGACGGCGTGCAGCAGCCGCGGCAATACAGCCTGACCAAGGCCGACGACGGCCAGCACCGGCAGTTCGCGGTCAAGCGGGTCCACAGTCCTGGGAAACCCGACGGCGAGATGTCCACGCTGCTCCACAACAACGTCCAAGTGGGCGACGAGGTGGTGCTCTCGGCACCGTTCGGCGACGTGGTGCTGGAGTACACGGACCGGCCCCTCGTCATGGCCAGCGCCGGAATCGGCGTCACTCCGATGGCAGGAATGCTCTCCCATCTAGTGCAGTCCACTTCCCAACGCCAGGTGATGCTCCTGCATGCCGATGACAGCGAGGCATCCTTCCCGCTCCGCGCGCAGGTCCAAGAGGATCTTGCGAAGCTGGCTGACGGGACGCTAAAGACGTGGTTCCTGACCCCTGCTGAGGCCGGAGAGTCGTCCGGAGCCGCGTTTTCCGGCTTCATGGACGTCAGTGCTGTAGAGCTCCCCGACGACGCCGAATACTACCTCTGCGGTCCCCTGCCGTTCCTGAAGTCGGTTCGCAGTGCCTTGATCGCCGGCGGTGTCGCTGCCAAGGACATTCAATACGAGGTATTCGGCCCGGATCTCTGGTTGGCTGATTTCCAGTAGCCGCGGCTCGCTGCCCTGCCCTCCTGCCCCCGAGCCCTCGAATTCGCCGGAACGCTGCGGGCTCGCCGATTAATTGCGGCGTACTGGCAGCTTTCCGGCGAACTCGAGCCAGGAGCCGGAGCCCGGTAGGCCCGCGGCCCCGAGCCAGGAGCCGGTAGGCCCGGAGGCCCGGAGTCCCGGAGATTCTGCTAGCGGCGTGCCCGGCGCCGGCCGAAGGCCACGAAGGCCGCGCCGAGCAGCAAGGCCGCGGCGCCGAGACCGGCAGCGGGTAACAGCCCGGCGGCGCCCGTGCTGGCCAGCTGGTCCGCATTATCCGGCGAACCGCCCGGCGTTTGGCCGCGGGCCGTCACGGAGGCGTCCGACGGCGGGACGGGAGACGGCGCCGGGGCGGCCGAGGTTACCGGCTGCTGCGGAAGCGGTTGCTGAGCGATCGGTTGCTGCGCGGCCGGCGCGGTTGGGGTTACCGGCTGCTGCACGGCCGGTTCCTGCGGGAGCGGCTGCTGCGCGGCTGGCGCGGCCGGGGTTACCGGCTGCTGCGCCGCCGGTTGCCCCGCGATCGGCTGCTGCGCGATCGGCTGCTGCGCCGCCGGTTGCCCCGCGATCGGCTGCTGCGCGATCGGCTGCTGCGCCGCCGGTTGCCCCGCGATCGGCTGCTGCGCGATCGGCTGCTGCGCGATCGGCTGCTGCGCCGCCGGCTGCTGGTTGGCCGGCGGGCCGGGAGCTGCGGGCTGGCCCGGCGCCGGGGTCCCGTCAGGGCTGCCCGCCGAAACAGCTGCGGCGTCGACGGTGAACGCAACGGTGGCCGGAAGCGATGTGACACCGTCAATGGCTTGGGTCACCGTCAGAGTGTGCGCTCCGGCGGCCAGTTCTGCGGGGAACGCGACACTCCACTGGGCACCGCCGGCCAGGTTTCGTGGAATCCGCGGCTGAAGCGCGGCCAGCGTCCCTGCCGCTGACCCGCCGGAGCCGGCCTGCGCTGATCCAACGGGCGCACCGTCCACGGCCACGGTCACCGTGGCACCGTCAATGGCTGTGCCGGACATGCCGGCGGGCAGGGCGTCTTGGCGCACACGTCTGCCATCCCGGGGGCTCGACACCGCCGGGGCCGGCGGAATGATGGAGAGCGTGCGGGTCACTGCGGGACTGTCAGATTCCCCGGGAGCCGTGAGCACCGCCGTGAGCGAAACCTTCCCGAAGACCGGCTGGTCGGCCACCTTGATGCTCCACCGGCCGTCTGCGGCGACTTTGCCCGTTCCGGTGAAGCCGCCGGAAAGTCGTACCGTGCGGCCGGCTTCACCGGTGCCCTCGATCGTGTCGACGGCGGTAAGCGCCGGGCCCTCCGCCGGAGAGGTGATGGCAGGGGCGGCGAGGACGGATACGTCGACGGACAGGGAGACTGCCCCGGAGCGGCTGAATCCGTTCACCGTTTCAGCCGAGAACGTGTAATGCCCAGCCTTTGAGGGCGCGGGGACCCGCCAGTTTCCCGATGCGTCGATTGGTACTGCCACCGATTGGGCGGCCTTCTGGCCAGATTTCTGGCTTTGGACCGTGATGCGGACTTTGGAATTGGGAGCCACCACGGAGGCCGGACCGGCGTCCACATGCCCGGTAATGGGCTCGCCGGCCGTGACAGCTCCGTTGGCGGCCTTCGTGAGCGTTGGCTTGGTCAGGAACAGCTGCAGCTGGACGCCGCCGGGGACCCGTCCGGTGGCGTCCACGAGAGTGGTAGCGATGGCCCGGGTCTGTACGCCGTTTTCGCTCTCGGCCCCGGTGTGCATGCCGACCGCGAAGTTCCCGCTGATCCATGGTCCGCCTGAGTCTCCGGGGCGGGATTTGACGGTGCTGGAGTCGAAGCCGTTGAGCGCACGGAGGTCGTTGTTGTAGTCCGGCGGGAGGGAGTGCGGTCCAGCGATGACCCAGGTTCCCACCGAGTCCACGGTCCCGCACGACCAGCCGAGCGTCCGGCCGGACCGGCACACGGGCTGGCCCTGAAACGGGGCCACGGTTCCGACGATCTTTACGGACGTCGGCCCCGGGTTGGCGGGGTTGTCCCACCGCGTGATGGCGGGCTGGAGATCCACGCCGCTCCGGATGCCCTTGAGGACGGCGATGTCCGTTCCGACGTTGGTACCGTCCGACGCCACAGTGGTGTTGCCCGGACCGCCGAACTGGCTGAACCCGAACGTCCCCAGGATCCCGGCGGCCTTGCCCGAGCCCGGGGTGGCTGAACCGGCGGCGCTGGCCGCCGGCGCCCCTGCCGGGTCTTCAATCCGGGCCTGTTTCGCGGCACCGTCATCGGCGCAGTGTCCTGCCGTCAGGACCAGCGGCTCACCCGCGGGGTCGTAGGCACCGAACCCGGCCGAGCACAGTGTGCGCCCGTCAATGATGTAGCCCTGGCCGCCAAAGAAGTCCCCCTCCGTGGCGACCCGCGATCCTTGTTCCAGCGCAACGTTTGCGTAGCGGGCCACGAAGTCGGCCGCGGACATCTTCGCCGTCGCATTCGGCCCTGCCGCCGGTTGCCCGGCCAGGCTGGCGTCGGCGCCAGGGTCGGCGTGGGGCTTGGTGCCGGCGTCGGCCTCGGCGGCCGGAGCAGACTGCGCGGTGTTGGTGCCGCCGGTGCGGATGACGAAGTGGCCGTTGGTGTACGTGACCGCCTGCAGCCCGGCGGCCCCGACCTCGCGGACGTAGGCCTCGAACAGTTGCTGCGTGCTGGAGGCCAGGAGCTCCGCGGCAGACGGGACCGCAGCCGTGGCCGCAGGGGCGGAAAGCACGAAGTCGGCCGGGCCGGTCCGGTTCAGTTCGGCCACGCGGGCCAGGAGTTCGGGGCTGCTTCCTTCCACASCGATCTTGCCGCCGGCGAGGCTGATCCCCACATAGCCGGGGAGGGYGCGCAGGGAGGGTGCGGCGTCGGCSGCCCGCCGGGCCAGTGCACCGGCGGCGTCGAATTCCGCCAGGGTCATGCCGAGGTCCCGCTGCACGGCCTCAGCCAGGCCGGCACCGCTGATGGGCGCCGTGGAAGGCTCAGCGGAAGGCGCARTGGAAGGTGCAGCGGAGGGCGCCGAGGACGAGTCAGCCGGTGAAGCATTAGGGAATGAAGAAGCGGAAGTGTCCGACGGCGCCGGGGTCGCCGTCGTCGAGCCGGACGGCGCCGGTGCGGGCGTGCCGGAGCCGGCTTCGGCCAACRCCGGAACGGCGGACAAGGCACCGGCGGACACGGTACCGGCAAGCGCAATCGCGAGGGCCGCGGCCCGCACCATCGGCTGGAACTTCGGAGTCTTCACTGGGCCACCCTACCCGCGGGAGCCCTATCTGCCGAGCTTGGCAAGGATRGCCGCGAGCTCCCCGGACGTCACTCCATGGCGGATCAGGTAGTCCGCGGTGTTCAGGGACCGGACAAATTCCAGCAGACTTTCGCCCCGGGATTCCAGCAGGGGCAAMAGGACGGCGTCGGGCAGGAACCGTTCGTGGGGATGCGGGACAGCGGCGTCCCGGTGGTGCTCGTTGATGCCCCGCATGGAGCGCTGGTAGCCGCGCACAATGGCCTCGTCACTGTGCCCGGCGAGGTCCTGGAGCATGGCGGCAATCATGCCGCTCCGGTCCCGGCCAGCAGAGCAATGGATTACCACGCCGCCCTCCGCGGCGGCCACCGCCTTGAAGACGCCGGCCAGCAGGTCCGGGAACAGCCTGGCGTTGTCGGCGTAGGAGGCCGGGTCGTTCAGGTAGGGCACGCAGAGCGCGCGGAATTCGGCGTTGCCCGGATCTTCGGTGGGTGCCATCACGACGTCGATACCGGCCAGGGCGGCCGGCGCCACCGGCGGGTCGGTCTCCCGGCGCCGAATTTCGGTTTCGTTGCGGAGGTCGACGACGGTCCGGATGCCGTGGCGGTACGCCTGCCGCCAGCCGGCCTCGGTCAGCCATTCGCGGCGTCCCATCCGGTACACGTCCCCGGCCACATGCCACGCGTTGACGGCCCCGTCCCACTCCATCGCTCCGGGCGCCGCCGTCCCGGACCCGTCCGCTCCGCCTGCCCGCTGCAGGCCGCCGGCAGCCATTACCGGACCCTGGCCAGCCGGGCCTCCAGGCCGTTCCGGACCATGGGCCACTCGTGCTCGAGGATGGAAAACACGACAGTATCGCGCAGCGCACCGTCGCCGCTGCGGGTGTGGCTGCGCAGGATGCCGTCCTGCTTGGCGCCCAGCCGCGCGATCGCCTCGCGGGACTGGTGGTTGAGCCAGTGGGTCCGGAATTCGACGGCGGGGCAGCCCAGGGTCTCGAAGGCGTGCCGCAGCAGCAGCAACTTGGAGTCCGGGTTGCTGCCGCTGCCGTGTGCGGACGCCGCGTTCCAGGTGGAGCCGATCTCCACCCGGGGCGTGCCGGCGTCGATGTTCATGTAGGTGGTCATGCCGATCACCCGGCCCGGCCCGCCCGTGGCGGGGTCAAGGAGCCGCGTGGTGAAGGGCAGCATGGACCCCTGTTCCTGCAGGGCCAGGCGCCGCTCAATCTCGGCGGCCATCTGTTCCGGGGCGGGCACGCTGGTGTACCAGAGGTGCCACAGTTCGCCGTCGCGGGCCGCCTCGACCAGGCCGTCGTGGTGGTCCTGGCTCAGCGGCTCAAGGACGACGTATTTGCCGGTCAGGGTGATGGGGGCGATAGCGGGACGGTCCAGGGAAGTCACCGCACCATCCTAGGGGCACGGACCTGCGCCGGTCACTTGGTCCAGTCGAAGAAGCCCTTGCCGGACTTGCGGCCCAGTTCCCCGCGGGCCACCTTGTCGCGGAGGATCTGCGGCGGGGCGAACCGCTCGCCCAGGGTGGACTGCAGGTATTCCGCGATGCCCAGGCGCACGTCCAGGCCCACGATGTCGGTGGTCCGCAGCGGGCCCGTGGGGTGCTTGTAGCCCAGGACCATGGCGTTGTCGATGTCCTCGGCGCTGGCCACGCCCTCTTCCACCATGCGCATCGCTTCGAGGGCGATCGCGACGCCCAGCCGGGAGGAGGCAAAGCCGGGCGCGTCGTTGACCACGACGGCGGTCTTGCCGAGGGCCTCGACCCAGCCGCGGGCGGCCTGGGCCAGGGCCTCGGACGTCTGCTCGCCGAGGACCACCTCGATGAGTGTCGACGCCGGCACCGGGTTGAAGAAGTGCAGGCCCAGGAAGTTCTGCGGCCGCTTCAGCTCACGGGCCAGTCCGTTGACGGACAGCGATGACGTGTTGGACGCGAGGCAGGCGTCCTCGGCAAGCCGCTCCTCGATGCCGCGCAGGGCGGTGACCTTCAGGTCCCAGTCTTCGGGAACGGCCTCGATCACCAGCTGCCGGTCCTTGAAGTCGTCATAGTCCACGGTGACCGCTAGCCGGGAGACCATTTCGTCCAGGTTGCCGTCCACGGCGCCGCGTTCAATGCTCTTGGCGGCGGCGGATTCGACCCGTTCCCGGGCGGCCTCGGCCGAAGCCTCGTCGCGCTCGACGACCAGGACATTGGATCCCTTGATCAGGAACGCGTGGGCGATGCCGGCGCCCATGCGGCCGCCGCCCAGCACTCCGACGGTAGCGGGCAGGTTGGCGGGGAGTACGGGGTTGCCCATGGCTATTTCTGCTTTCCGGGTTCAGTGGCGGACGTCTTGGCGGCTTTCTTGGCTGCTTTCTTATCCAGGAAAGCCTGCATGCGGTCGAACTTGGCCTGGGATTCGAAGAGGATCCCCTGCGCCAGCTGGTCAATCAGGGGATGTGCCTCGGCCGGGGCATGGAACACGGATTTGGTGATCCGAACGGCGAGCGGGTCCTGAGTGGCGATCCTGTCCGCGAGCCTGTGGGCGGCGGCCATCAGCTCGGAGGGTTCATGGATTTCGGTGATGAGGTTGACGGCCAGGGCACGTTCCGCGCGCAGCACGGCTCCGGCCAGCAGCATTTCCTTGGCCACCGGCTCCCCCACCAGTTCCTTGAGGCGCCAACTGGCGCCGGCGGCGGCCAGGATGCCGAGACCGGTTTCGGGGTTGCCGATCCGGACGGACGGGGTGCCGATCCGGAAGTCGGCGGCGTACGCCAGTTCGGMACCGCCGCCGAGGCAGAAGCCGTCCAGGGCGGCGATGACGGGCATCGGCAGCTTGGCGATCCGGACGAAAATGGTGGAGTTAATGCCCTGCAGGGCATCATCGCGGCGGCGTTCGCGCAGCTGACCGATGTCGGCGCCGGACGCGAAAACCCCGTCGGCGCCTGCGATGATGAGGACTTTGGGATGCTGCTCAAGGTGGGCGCACACGGTGTGGAGTTCGTCGACCATCTGCTGGTCGATCGCGTTGCGGACCTCGGGGCGGTTGAGCACCACCACCACGCGGTCCTCGCGCTGGTCCACCAGCAGTGTGCTGAAGCCGGCCGGGTCGAGCGCCGGGGCCGCCACTAAACCCGCTCCAGCAGCATGGCCGTGCCCTGGCCGACGCCGATGCACATAGTGGCCAGGCCGATCTTGGCATCCTCGCGTTCCATCCGTCCCAGCAGCGTGATGGCGATCCGGGAACCGGAGGAACCCAGCGGGTGGCCCAGGGAGATCGCACCGCCGTCGCGGTTCACAATCTCCGGGTCCAGGCCGAGCCGGCGCATACTGGCCAGCGACTGCGTGGCGAACGCTTCGTTAAGTTCGACGGCGCCAAGGTCACCGACGCTGAGGCCGCTGCGCTTGAGGACCTTCTGGGTGGCCGGAACCGGGCCGATGCCCATGATTTCGGGCTCRCAGCCGGCGGAGGCGCCGTCGATGATGCGGGCGCGGGCCGTGAGGCCAAGCTTCTGGATCGCGGCTTCGGAGGCGACGATGATGGCGGAGGCGCCGTCGTTGAGCGTGGAGGAGTTGCCGGCGGTAACGATCGAACCGCCCTTGACCACAGGRCGGAGCCCGGCGAGCACGTCCATGGTGGTGCCGGCGCGGGGGCCTTCATCGGTGTCCACCASGGTTTCGCCCTTGCGGGTTTTGACGGTCACGGGGACGATTTCCTCGGCGAAGCGGCCGGCGGCGATGGCGGCYAGSGCGCGTTCGTGGGAGCGGACGGCGAAGGCGTCGGCGTCCTCGCGCGAGATCCCGTCRACCCGCCCCACTTCCTCCGCCGTCTCCGGCATGGAGTAGGTCATCTTGCCGTCGCGGGAGAGCTCGCCGGTGGTGAACTGCGGGTTGGCGAAGCGCCAGCCGATGGAGGTATCGAAGATTTCGCCCGGCTTGGCGAAGGCGGTCCGGGGCTTTTCCTGGACCCAGGGTGCCCGGCTCATGGATTCGACGCCGCCGGCGATCACGATKTCAGCGGCGCCGGACTTGATCATGTGGCTGGCCATGATGATGGCGCTGAGCCCGGAGGCGCAGAGCCGGTTCACGGTGATGCCGGGGATGTGCAGGGGCAGTCCAGCAAGGAGGGTGGCCATGCGGGCCACGTTGCGGTTCTCTTCGCCGGCGCCGTTGGCGTTGCCGAGGATTACCTCGTCAATGGCGTCAGGATCGACGCCGGCGCGGACCACTGCCTCGCGGACCACCAGTGCGGCCAGGTCATCGGGGCGGACTGCGGAGAGGGCGCCGCCGTAACGGCCCACTGGGGTGCGGGCGCCGCCAACAAGAAAAGCCTCGACCATGAGAACATCCTTCACCAAGAAAGCGGGGCCGGCAGCAGAGTAATTTACCGACCGTTCGTTCTATAAAGATTACACGGCARGGCAAGKGGGTCAACCGGATGCGGCCGGATTACGCGACGACGACGCCCAGGTGGCTTGCGAGCAGCGGCGCCAGCAGGGTGAGCTGGTAGTCGTCGATCACAAGGCCGGCCAGGCTGCCCAGGCCATTGATCGTGCGGAAGTCGGTGCCGCGGAGGTCGAAGTCCTTGAGCCTGGCTCCACTGAAGTCCACGGTGCCGATCGTGCAGTTCTTCAACGCCACCCGGGTGGCGGTGCARGAGCCCAGATCCAGCTCGTTGATGATGCAGTCGCTGATCTGCACGTCCGTAAGCTTGGATCCGCGCAGGTTCACGTAGTCGAGCTTGCCGCCGTCGATCCGCACCGACTGCCAGCCGCTTTCATAGAACTCCGCCGATCCCCAGCGGGGGTTGCCGATCTCCACATCCCGCAGGCTTGCCCGGGCCGCCGTCAGCACCGGCGCGTAGACCTCGGTGAGGATGCAGTCACGGAARGTGGCRCCRCGCAGCTGCGTCTCRYTGAAGGAGACRCCGGCGAATTCGCACTCGGCAAAGTCAGTGCCGCCSAGCTCCAGCCCGTCCGCCGAGGCGCGGCTRTACCGGACGCCGTCGTACCGYTCCCCRCGGCGGAAGTCCGGGGCAGGATCGTCCCGCAACTCCCCCGGCCGGACCGGCGCCAGGCGGGGCGCGGTGACCTTAGGGGCTTTTCCAGCTGCGCGCCCGGCCATYAGAGGGATTCRGCTTTGGCGGCGATTTCCGCCAGGTCTTTCGCAAGCGCCTTGCGGGTAATGCGCATGCCGAGGGGACCAAACACGGTGAGCATGATCTTGCTGAACCGGGTGGGCTTGATGACTTCGGCGCCAAAGGTCAGCGTGAGGTCAGTCCCGCCGTCGCGTTCGGCCAAGGAGAACCGGGAGGTGTAGTCGGCGCCGCCCTGGAGGGCTTTCACCGTGGTGCCGCCCGCCCGTCCGGGCGACGGCGGCTCGCACTGGGAAACCCACATCTCCACGGTTTCCGAGCGCCCCATCATGGTGCGGGTTTCCTTCCAGCGSGTGCCCTCGGCATAGGGCCCGTCGGTGAGCATCTGGATCGCATCGACGCCGGACAGGGTGGCGGCAGATCCGGGAATGTCCGACACCACCGCCCAGACCGAGTCAGCCGGAGCATTGATGTGCTGSGTGAGCGTGGTCTTGTGGTCCATGAYCTCGAGCCTATCGGATCGGYCCGCGSGAYTGACTTGAATTAGTAAGCATGCTTTGTGTTAGTCTGGACGGACAGCAATTTGGACCGGAAACGAAAGGTGGCCYGAACCATGGGTATCGGAGACAAGATTCAGAACGAAGCGGAGCACCTGGGCGGCAAGGCTAAGGAAGCCGCCGGMACTGCCACTGACAACGACCAGCTTCGGGCCGAGGGCCAGCGCGACCAGGTTGTGGCCGACGCCAAGAARGTTGGCGAAAACGTCAAGGACGCCTTCAAGAAGGACTAGTCCTTACAAAGTTTGGCGGCGCCGGATTTTCCTTTGGGGGATGTCCGGCGCCGCTTTTTTGTGCCCGGTTTTATGCCCGGCTTTTGCCCCTCTTTGGCCGCCAGCCTGCAAGAATGGCCGCACAGACCGACGGAGGGGACACCATGGCGGGAACAGGGACGGACCACGGCAGGCACGCGAGCCGGGATCGCAGCAACGTCGACCTGAGCCGGGCCAGCGTTGCCGCCGGCGGGTCGCCGGTGTTGCGCGGCTACCTGGCGGCCCCGGCGGGCGAAGGGCCTTTTCCGGCCGTCCTGATGGTCCATGAAGCCTTCGGCCTGGATGACATCACCGTCCGCCACGCTGACCGGATGGCTGCGGCGGGCTACCTGACGCTGGCCGTTGACCTGTACAGCGACGGCGGCGCCCGCCGCTGCCTCGTGGCCACCATGCGTGCGCTGGCGGCAGGCGARGGCCGGGCCTTCAYCGATCTGGCGGCRGCCCGGGACTGGCTSCAGGAATCCGGCCGGACCACAGGCAAGRTCGGAGTGATCGGCTTCTGCATGGGCGGCGGCTTCGCCCTGCTCCTGGCCAATGACGGCTTTGACGCCGCAGCCGTCAACTACGGCCGGCTCCCCAAGAACCCCGAAGAGACGCTCGCCGGCGCCTGCCCGATCGTGGCCAACTTCGGCGGCAGGGACCGCACGCTGCGCGGCGGGGCGGCGAAGCTCGAGTCCGTGCTCGACCGCATCGGCGTGGCCCACGACGTCAAGGAATTCCCGCACGCTGGGCATGCCTTCCTCAACGATGCGGAGACCGGMCCWAAGGTRCTCCGGCCGCTCTCCCGGGTYATGGGCATCGGCCCTGACYCGCAGTCCGCSCCGGAAGCCTGGCAGCGGATCGAGGACCACTTCGCCMGGYAYCTGRMGGGCTGAGTACCTRAMGGGCTGAGTACCTGACGGGCTCAGCACCTGGGTTGRGCACCCGCGCGCCGGATGGCGCGCGGGTGCYCGGATGTCACACGGTCTTGGTCAGCCCTGTCCGCAGGAGGGGCKCGAAGAACGCGGCCAGGTCCGYCGTCGCCGTCAGCGGCAGGACGTTCGCCACGTACTGGTCCGGGCGGACCACCACGACGACGCCGCCGCGGTCGAKRYCGCGCAGTTCGAAGATGTCCGCCGTGGGATCGGTGCCGTAGACCTTCTCRAGRTAGGTGAGCTTGAACGGCCCGACTTCCGGCTTGAACACGGCAGGCACGGCGCCGATGTCGATGCCTGTGTGGTCCTGCTGGTAGATCACCTTCACGTCGAACCACGCGTCACGGTCSGCCCCATCGGGGGTGGCGGCGAGCGGSGARTCCGGCGCRTTGGCCAGCCACGCGGCGAGGTCGGCGGTCGGCGACGGCGCTCCAGCAACGGCCGCGTCCGCGAAGACGTAGATCCGCCAGCGGCCGTCCGCCGTGGCCTGGTGGCCGAGCTGGACCGGGTTGGTGTCACAGACCCGCACAACGGGCGCGGACTTGAAGCGCTTGCCGACGGGGAAACCGGTGGCCAGGTTCTGATGTGTCGCCTCGGCGACGATCATCGACGGCGAGTACTCGGTCATGAAGCCCGCGGGGAACTCCGCGGTGCGCACGTAGAAGTCCTCAAGCTCGGAGGGGTTCTCGAACTCCTCGGGCTTCTTTGCCATCAGCGTCGACCACACCTTGTCGAAGTCGATCAGGTTCTTCGCGACGACCTGCCGCTCGGCCGAATAGGTGGAGAGCAGGCTTTCCGGGCTGCGGCCCTCCAGCACATGGCCAAGCTTCCAGCCGATGTTGAAGCCGTCCTGCATGGAGACATTCATGCCCTGGCCGGCCTTGGCGCTGTGGGTGTGGCAGGCGTCGCCGGTGATGAAAACCCGCGGCGTGCGGGTGCCGAGCTGCTCCGGCAGGACGTCATCGAACCGGTCGGTGAGGCGGTGGCCCACCTCGTACACGCTGTGCCAGGCCACGTTGCGCACATCGAGCGTGTAGGGCTGGATGATCGCGTTGGCCTTGGCGATGATCTGCTCGATGGTGGTCTTGCGGACGGCACCGTTGTCGTTTGCGGCCACCTCGCCAAGGTCGACGTACATGCGGAACAGATGCCCGCCTTCGCGCGGGATCAGCAGGATGCTGCCGCCGTCGTGGGACTGGATGGCGCACTTGAGSCGGATGTCGGGGAAGTCCGTGTTCGCGAGCACGTCCATGACGCCCCACGCGTGGTTGGCCTGGTCGCCGGCCATGGTGCAGCCGATCGAAGCCCGCACCTTGCTCCGCGCGCCGTCCGCACCCACAACGTACTTCGCCCGGACTATGCGCTCCTGACCCTCGTCGGGGCCGGCCGTGTGAACGAGGGTCACGGTGACCGGGTACTCCCCTTCACCGGTGACCTCAAGGCTGCCGAACTCCAGGCCGTAGTCGGGCGACATGCGGGTGGGTGAGTTCGCCATGAACTCGCCGAAGTAGTCCAGCACGCGGGCCTGGTTGACGATCAGGTGCGGGAACTCGCTGATCCCGCCCGGGTCATCGAGGGTGCGGGCGCTGCGGACGATGCTCGAGGGGTTCTGGGGGTCCGGCTTCCAGAACGCCATCTCAGTGATGCGGTACGCCTCAGCGATGATCCGCTCGGCGAAGCCGAAAGCCTGGAAGGTCTCCACGCTCCGGGCCTGGATGCCGTCGGCCTGGCCGATGGCGAGCCGRCCTGCGCGGCGCTCCACAATGCGGGTTGTGACGCCCGGGAACTGGGACAGCTGGGCGGCCGCGAGCATCCCTGCCGGGCCGGTGCCCACAATGAGCACGTCAACSTCGTCAGGAAGCTGTGTGGGTCGGTCGATGCCGGCGCCGGCGGCCGGCTGGACGCGCGGGTCTCCGGATACGTAACCGTGATGGTGGAAATGCACGGGCTTTCCTCACTTCGTTGTGTGGCGGCCTGTCGCCGTCTTGCGTGTTCGATAATAGAACTTCGTGTTCGATAATCGAAATATATTCTGTGATCCAGAACTGTACGGCAGACATGACGCGGGTTACAAGTGCCTTGAAAACCCCCGGAACAAGGGGTTGACGATCGGCGTTTCTTGGGACATAGTYATCGTATACGATTTCGTACTCGATGAGGAGACAATCTTGGAACAGGTCACCGACCACATCCTGGCCGCGGCCCGCAAGGTCATCGCGGTGCATATCAACTACCCCAGCCGGGCGGCCCAGCGCGGCCGCACACCGGAGCAGCCCTCCTACTTCCTGAAGCCCTCCTCCTCCCTGGCTATCGGTTCGGCGGAGGCCCCTTCATCGGTGGAGCGCCCGGCCGGCTGCGAGCTCCTCGGCTACGAGGGCGAAATCGCTTTGGTCATCGGCAAGGCCGCCCGCCGCGTGGGCATCGAGGACGCGTGGAGCCATGTCGAGTGGGTCACGGCCAGCAACGACCTCGGCGTCTACGACCTCCGCTACGCGGACAAGGGCTCCAACCTCCGGTCCAAGGGCGGCGACGGCTTCACCCCGGTGGGCCCTGGACTGATCGCCGCGGACACCGTTGACCCCGCGGCACTGCGGATCCGCACCTGGCACAACGGCGAACTGGTCCAGGACGACACCACCGAAGACCTCCTCTTCCCCTTCACCCGGCTCGTCGCCGACCTGTCCCAGCTGCTCACCCTCGAAGAGGGCGACATCATCCTCACCGGCACCCCGGCCGGGGCATCCGTGGCCAAGCCGGGGGACGTCGTCGAGGTGGAAGTCAGCACCGAACCCACCGGGCTCTCTACCGGCCGGCTGGTCACCCGGGTTGCGGAAGGCACGACGCCGTTCGCGGACTTCGGCGCCGGGCCCAGGACCGATGATCTCCAGCGGGAGGAAGCGTACGGCTCCCGCGAAGCGGCCGGCCTTCCCGCMGTCGGGCCSGTTACGGTCCTGACCCCGGAGCTGAAGGCGAAGCTGGAAAGCGTCTGCACCGCCACCCTGTCCTCCCAGCTGCGCAAGCGCGGCCTGAACAACGTCAGCATCGACGGCCTGACCTCCACCCGGCCGGACAAGCGGATCGTGGGCCTGGCCCGGACCCTGCGCTACGTGCCCAACCGCGAGGACCTGTTCAAGACCCACGGCGGCGGCTTCAATGCCCAGAAGCAGGCCATCGATTCCGTCAACGAGGGCGAGATCCTGGTGATGGAAGCCCGCGGCGAAAAGGGCACCGGCACCATCGGCGACATCCTGGCCCTCCGCGCCCAGGTCCGCGGCGCCGCCGCCATCATCACCGACGGCGGCGTGCGCGACTTCTCCGCCGTCGCCGCCATGGACATGCCCACCTACTATGCCAACCCGCACCCCGCCGTCCTTGGCCGSCGGCACATCCCGTGGGACACGGACATCACCATCGCCTGCGGCGGCACCACCGTGCAGCCCGGGGACATCATCGTGGCCGACGCCGACGGCATCCTGGTGATCCCGCCGGCCCTCGCCGACGAGCTCGCCGACGAGTCCATCGCCCAGGAACGCGAGGAAACCTTCATCGCCGAGATGGTGCAGCAKGGCCACAGCGTGGACGGGCTCTACCCGCTCAACGCCGCCTGGCGGACCCGCTATGAGGCATGGGAAGCAGGCAAGGCCAATGACTGACACAGCCGCCGCCGCAGGCACCAACATAGCCACCACCGTCAGCAAGTCCGAGCAGGCCTACGCGGCCGTCAAGTCCCGGATCGTGGACGGGACCTACTCCCCCGGCTACCGGCTGGTGCTCGCCAAGATCGCCGAGGACCTGGGCGTCAGCGTGGTCCCGGTCCGCGAAGCCATCCGCCGGCTCGAAGCCGAAGGCCTGGTCAAGTTCGAACGGAACGTCGGCGCCACCGTCTCCGGGATCGACCCCACGGAGTACCTCTATACGATGCAGACCCTCAGCATCGTCGAGGGCGCCGCAACAGCCCTCTCGGCTCCGTTGATCGGGGAGGCAGACGTGGCCCGCGCCCGGGCCGTCAACGCCGAGATGCGCGACTGCCTGCAGCACTTCGACCCGGTCCGGTTCACCGCGCTGAACCAGGACTTCCACAGCGTCCTGTTCGAACACTGCCCCAACCCGCACATCCTGGACCTGGTCCACCGGGGCTGGAACCGGCTCGCGTCACTGCGCTCATCCACGTTCCGCTTCGTCCCCGGCCGCGCCCATGAATCCGTGGAGGAACATGAAGCGCTGCTGCAGCTCATCGAGTCCGGCGCCAGTCCGGACGACATCGAAAAAGCCGCTCGCCGCCACCGCAGCGCCACCCTGGACGCGTACCTCGCCCAAACCACACAGCAGTAAGGAAAAACAATGACGTTCACTGCACCTGAGACCACCACCCACTACGTTCCGCAGGACCTTCCCACCCACATCCAGCACTACATCAACGGCGAGTTCGTTGACTCCGTGGGCGGCAAAACCTTCGACGTCCTGGACCCGGTCTCCAATCAGAATTACGCCACCGCTGCCGCAGGGCAAAAGRAGGACATCGACCTCGCCGTCGCCGCCGCCCGCAACGCGTTCACCAATGGCCCGTGGCCGAAGATGAAGCCCCGCGAGCGCGCCCGCGTCCTGAACAAGATCGCCGACGCCGTCGAGGCCCAGGAGGCCCGGCTCGCCGAGCTGGAAACCTTCGACACCGGCCTGCCGATCACCCAGGCCAAGGGCCAGGCCCTGCGCGCGGCGGAGAACTTCCGCTTCTTCGCGGACCTGATCGTGGCCCAGTTCGACGACGCCATGAAGGTCCCCGGCGCCCAGATCAACTACGTCAACCGCAAGCCGATCGGCGTCGCCGGGCTCATCACGCCGTGGAACACCCCGTTCATGCTCGAGTCCTGGAAGCTCGCCCCCGCCCTTGCCGCCGGCAACACCGTGGTGCTCAAGCCGGCCGAGTTCACCCCGCTCTCGGCCTCGCTGTGGGCACAGATCTTCAAGGACGCGGGCCTGCCGGACGGCGTGTTCAACCTGGTCAACGGCCTGGGCGAGGAGGCAGGCGACGCCCTGGTCAAGCACCCGGACGTGCCGCTGATCTCCTTCACCGGAGAGACCACCACGGGTCAGACGATCTTCCGCAACGCCGCGGCCAACCTCAAGGGCCTGTCCATGGAGCTCGGTGGCAAGTCCCCGTGCGTCGTGTTCGCCGACGCCGACCTCGACGCCGCGATCGACTCGGCCCTGTTCGGCGTCTTCTCGCTCAACGGGGAGCGCTGCACCGCAGGCTCGCGGATCCTGGTGGAGCGCGCCGTGTACGAGGAATTCTGCGAGAAGTACGCCGCCCGCRCCAAGAAGATCGTGGTCGGGGACCCGCACGACCCCAAGACCGAGGTCGGCGCGCTGGTCCACCCGGAGCACTACGCCAAGGTGGCCTCCTATGTGGAGATCGGCAAGTCCGAGGGCCGGCTGCTGGCCGGCGGCGGCCGCCCGGAGCACCTGCCGGAGGGCAACTACATCGCCCCCACCGTCTTCGCGGACGTCGCCCCGGACGCGCGGATCTTCCAGGAGGAGATCTTCGGCCCCGTCGTCGCCATCACCCCCTTCGAGAACGACGCCGAAGCCCTCGCCCTGGCGAACGACACCAAGTACGGGCTCGCGGCCTACATCTGGACCCAGAACCTGACGCGGGCGCACAACTTCTCGCAGAACGTCGAGGCCGGCATGGTCTGGCTCAACAGCCACAAYGTCCGSGACCTCCGCACCCCGTTCGGCGGCGTCAAGGCCTCCGGCCTGGGCCACGAAGGCGGSTACCGCTCCATCGACTTCTACACCGACCAGCAGGCCGTCCACATCACCCTCGGCTCAGTCCRCACCCCYAAATTCGGCGCCTGAATTCCAGCTAGCGCCAACCAGCCCCCTTTCAAMGAAGAGAGAAYMCCATGACCAACTTTGTCCCCACCCCSWCSGTCCCGGCYCCGGACATCGTCCGCTGCGCYTACMTGGAAMTCGTSGTCACSGACCTCGCSAAGTCCCGCGAGTTCTACGTGGACSTCCTCGGMYTGCACGTCACCGAGGAAGACGARAACRCSATCTACCTGCGCTCCCTSGAGGAGTTCATCCACCACAACCTGGTGCTGCGCAAGGGACCTATCGCCGCCGTTGCCGCGTTCGCGTACCGGGTGAAGTCCCCCGCCGAGGTGGACGCCGCCGAGGCCTACTACAAGGAACTGGGCTGCCGCACCGAGCGCCGCAAGGAAGGCTTCACCAAGGGCATCGGCGACGCCGTCCGCGTCGAGGATCCGCTGGGCTTCCCCTACGAATTCTTCTACGAGACCGAGCACGYGGAGCGSCTYACCCAGCGCTACGAYCTCTACTCCGCCGGCGAGCTGGTCCGSCTGGACCACTTCAACCAGGTCACCCCGGACGTCCCCAAGGGCCGCAARTACCTKGAGGACCTSGGCTTCCGCGTCTCSGARGACATCMAGGATTCCGACGGCGTCWCSTACGCCGYSTGGATGCACCGCAAGCARACCGTGCACGACACCGCMCTGACCGGCGGSAACGGCCCGCGSMTGCACCACRTYGCSTTCGCCACSCAYGAGAAGCACAACATCATCCAGATCTGCGACAAGATGGGCGCCCTGCGCATCTCCGAYCGGATYGAACGCGGCCCCGGCCGGCACGGCGTCTCSAACGCCTTCTACCTCTACATCCTGGACCCGGACGGSCACCGCATCGAGATCTACACCCAGGACTACTACACCGGCGACCCGGACAATCCCACCATCACCTGGGACGTCCACGACAACCAGCGCCGCGACTGGTGGGGTAACCCCGTGGTCCCGTCCTGGTACACGGAGGCCTCCCTCGTCCTGGACCTCGACGGCAATCCGCAGCCGGTCATCGAACGCACTGATGCCTCCGAAATGGCCGTCACGGTCGGTGCCGACGGCTTCTCCTACACGCGCAAGGACGCAGACAGTGCTGCCGAGGGCTTCAAGCTCGGCGCGCAGCTCTAGGCCCTCATCGCCCTGCCGGTCCCGCATCCCCCAGATGCGGGACCGGGCCCCAGCTTCCCCCACACTGAGCTGCCCAACCACCTGAGGAGCACCCGAATGCTTGACTCCGCGACCATCGAGGCCATTGCCGACGAGCTGCTGGAGGCCGCCCGGTCCCGGACTCCGGTCCCGCGGCTGACGGCCCGGTACCCGGACATGACGGTGGAGGACTCCTACGCCGTCCAGCAGCTGTGGCGGCGCCGCAACGAGGACGCCGGCCGGAAGCTCGTGGGCCGCAAGATCGGCCTCACGTCCAAGGCCATGCAGGCGGCCACCGGCATCACCGAACCGGACTACGGAGCGATCTTCGATGACATGGTCCTMGAGACCGGGTGTTCGGTGCAGTGGGACCRRTACACCCACCCSCGGGTCGAAGTGGARCTGGCSTTCGTSCTCAARAASGSMCTGRMMGGYCCCGGCTGCACCATCTTYGAYGTCCTSAACGCCACCGACTACGTGGTCCCGGCCCTCGAGATCCTGGACTCCCGGATCGAAATGGAGGGCCGGACCATCGTGGACACCATCGCCGACAACGCGGCAATGGGCGCCATGGTGGTCGGCGGCAACCCGGTGAAGCCGGACGCCGTGGACCTACGCTGGGTCTCCGCGATCCTGTACAAGAACCAGACCGTSGAGGAAACCGGCGTCGCGGCWGGGGTCCTGGACCACCCGGCCAACGGAGTGCACTGGCTGGCCAACAAGATCGCCGCCCACGGGGACGGCATGAAGGCCGGMGACATCATCCTCGCCGGWTCCTTCACCCGGCCSCTCTGGGTGTACCAGGGCGACACCGTCCACGCCGACTACGGACCGYTGGGGAGCATCRCATGCCGCTTCGAGTAGACCCCGACCCCACGTTCCGCGACGCCCTGCGCAACCAAACGGGCGCTGCCGGCCGGCCGCTGGYGGGGATGTGGGTSTGCTCRGGCAGCCCGCTSGTGGCMGARCTSTGYGCCGGKGCCGGCCTGGACTGGCTGCTGATCGAYGCCGAACACAGCCCCAACGGGCTCGAATCGATCCTCGCCCAGCTGCAGGCCGTCCGCGGCTACCCGGTCCAGGCCATGGTCCGGCCGCCGGTCAACGACACGGTGCTGATCAAGCAGTACCTKGACCTCGGGGTCCAGAACCTGCTGRTYCCCATGGTGAACTCCGCCGCCGAGGCCMRGGCCGCGGTGGCCGCCACCCGCTACCCGCCGCACGGCGTCCGMGGGGTGGGCTCCGCCCTGGCCCGGGCCKCGCGCTGGAACCGGATCCCGGACTACCTYGCCCGCGCCTCCGAGACCATCAGCCTCACCGTCCAGATCGAATCCGACGCCGCGGTCGCGTCGGTGGAGGAGATCCTGGCCGTCGASGGCGTGGATGCCATCTTCCTGGGCCCCTCCGACCTCGCCGCCTCCATGGGCGTCCTGGGAGAGCAGGAACACCCCCAGGTGCGCGCCGCCGTCGAACACTGCCTMGCCGCCGCCAAAGCGGCCGGCAARCCCGCCGGCGTGAAYGCCTTCAACCCWGCCACCGCGCWCCATTACMTGGCGGCCGGCGCCGCCTTCATCCTGGTGGGCGCCGAYGTCGCACTGCTGGCCCGCGGCTCCGAAGCACTCGCCGCGGAATACGTCCSGCCGGGCCCGGCGGCCMAGCCTGGCRACGCYCCCGCCAGCTACTGAGGATTCCGGGGTTAACCGCGACGGCGGCAGCCACCTGGTGAAGGTGGCTGCCGCCGTCGCTGCGCKTWGGAGCAGTTAGCTGTAGAGCTCGTTCTTGGGCGCGTTGTTCTTGACCTTCTGCCAGCCCAGCCACAGCACCAGGGCGAAGAACGGAACSGTGGCCAGGGTCCAGAGACCCAGGTGGAAGACCTCGCCKGTCTTGCTGGTCATGGTGTCGAAGCCGATCAGCACGGTGATGGCCAGCAGCGCGAGAAGTCCGGCCCAGCTGGTCCAGGGCGAGCCCGGCATGGGCAGGCTGGACACGCGGCCCTTCTGGTGGCGSAGGGCGATCTGGCTGGCGAAGATGGCTCCCCAGGTGAAGATCACGCCGATCGAGGCGGTGTTCAGTGCGAGGTCGAAGGCGTGCGAGCCGCCCAGCCAGATGTTCAGGAGGATGCCCACCAGGTAGAAGGCCGCGATGGCCAGGATGGCCGCGTACGGCACGTGGCGCTTGGACATCCGGGTGAGCCACTGCGGGGCATGCCCGTTGTTGGCCATGGTGCGGAAGACACGGCCGATCGAGTACAGGCCCGAGTTGCAGGAGGACAGCGCGGCGGTGATGACGATCATGTTCATGACGTCGCCCACCCAGCCGAGGCCCATCTGGCCAAACACGGTGACGAACGGGGACACACCGGCCTTGTACTGGTCCGAGGGCAGCAGCATGGCCAGCAGCAGCACGGAACCGACGTAGAACACCACAATGCGCAGCACGACGGCGCGGATCGCCTTGGGCACTTCGCGCTTGGCGTTTTGCATCTCGCCGGCGGTGATGCCGACGAGTTCGATGCCGTTGTAGGCGAAGATCACGGCGTTGAGCACGAGGACCATCACGAGGGCGCCCTTGGGGAACATCCCGCCGTCGTCGGCAAAGAGGTTGGCCACCGAGGCATGGCCGTCGCCCACCTTGGCGTTGGTGACCACCATGAAGGTGCCAACGGCCAGGAAGATCAGGATGGAGCCGACCTTGAGGCAGGATGCCCAGAATTCAAACTCGCCGAACGCCTTGACGCTGAGCAGGTTGACGGCCACCAGCATGGCGAGCGCGGCAATCGCGGACGCCTCCACGGGCACGTTGGGGAAGAAGAACTGGAAGTACAGGCCGATCGCGATGAGCTCGGCGATCCCGGTCATGCCCCAGTTGATGAAGTACATCCAGCCGGAGATGTAGGCGCCCTTCTTGCCGAACATTTCGCCGGCGTAGCTGACGAAGGAGCCCGAGGTCTGGCGGTACATGATCAGTTCACCGAGCGCGCGCATCAGCAGGTAGGCGATGACGCCGGCGATGGCGTAGGAGAAGATCAGCGCCGGTCCCGTGGAGGCCAGGCGTCCGCCGGCACCCATGAACAGGCCAACGCCGATTGCGCCGCCCATCGAGATCATGGTCACGTGGCGGCCGCTCAGGGTCTTCTTGTAGCCCTCGGCGCTGAGGGTCGAGTCGACGGCGGATTCCGCTGGCGCGCTCTGGAGTTCTGTGGGGGTAATTGATGGCACAACGGTTCCTTGTAGGTCGGATTATGGCCGGGACGGGACCGGGATTCGGTGACGCAGCAGTCGGTTTTTTGCCCCGGTGGGGCATCAACATGTACCGAACCTCACGAGAGTCAAACCTTCGCGCGGCTCATCCATCGTACTAGAATTCCCGGCTTGACCGTGACGAGGGCAACAACAGGCGGATACTATTCCCAATTAATGACGCATGATTTTCGAAATCGCCGAATAATGTTCTATTTGGGTACCAAAAATACCGGTGCATCCGGCTGTCAGGCCAGTGCGCCGTCCCTCATCGCGAACCGGAGCCAGTTCCCGGCGCCGTCCCCAGGCCCGTTTGCGCTGTCCCTGGCGCACGTGCTGAACCAGTCCCCCAGCGCGCGGTCGTGGCTGACCATCACCAGTGTCCCCGCGAAGCCGGACAGGGCCGCTTCCAGCTGTTCCACCAGGACGGGCGCCAGGTGGTTGGTGGGCTCATCCACCAGCATCGTTCCGAACCCGCCCAGCAGGAGCCGGGCCAGGGCCAGCCTGCGCTGTTGACCTGCCGAGAGGCCTCCCACCGGGACATGGAATTCGCTGGCCCGGAAGAGTCCCAGGCGCAGCAAGGCCTCCACGTGCTCATCGATGTTGCCGCCCAGTCCCGCGGCAAAGGCGGGCAGCAGGCGCAGCCCCGGGCGCGGCGGGAGTTCCAGTTCCTGCTGCAGGTAGCCGATCCGGCCGTGCCGCACCACGGTGCCCGTGGCCGGTTCCAGCGTGCCCGCGAGGACGGAGAGCAGCGTGGACTTGCCCGCCCCGTTGGGACCGGTGATGAGGATCTTCTGGGCAGCCTCCACCCGGAAGTCCGACGTTTCCAGGCGGCCAGGCACGGCCACCCCCTTCGCTTCAAGGGCGGGGCCCCCGCCAAGGTCCGCCCGCAGGTCCGCCGCCAGCTTCAAGGGCACCGGCGGGCGGTCGATGGGGTTTGCCTCCAGCCTGCGGAGGCGCTCCTGGGCATTGCGGACCTTGCTGGTGGCCGCCTTTTGCCACGTGCCGGCCTTGAAGTCGAACCCCATCTTGTCGCCGTCGCGCTGGCGGGCGTAGCCCATCCTCCCCGCGATGGTGTCCGCCTGAAGCCGTTCGGCGGCCATCGCGTCCAGCCACCCGTGGTACTGCTGCGCCCAGCGCTGGCGTTCGGCTGCTTTTTCCCGCAGATATCCTTCATAGCCGTTGCCGTAGCGGTTGACCGTCCGGCGTTCGGCATCGACCTCAATGACGGTGGAGGCAACTTTGCGCAACAGGACGCGGTCATGGGAGACCACCACCACGGTGCCGCGGTGGGCCGCCAGCCGTCCCTCCAGCCAGGCCGTGCCGCTGGCGTCCAGGTGGTTGGTGGGCTCGTCCAGGAGGAGGATGTCCGCGGGATCGGCCAGAACGCAGGCCAGTGCCACGCGTTCCTGTTCCCCGCCGGAGAGCGAGCCCAGTGTCCGCATCCGGTCCAGGCCGCCCAGGCCAAGCCGGTCCAGCGCCGCCTCCACCCGGGATTCCGCGGCGTAGCCCTCCCTGAGCTGGTACTGCGTCTGCAGGTTTCCGTAGCGCTCCAGGTCCTCCGCATCCGCGCCGGCCAGCCCGTCCTCCAGCCGGTCCAGCTCGGCCTCCAGTGCGCGGAGCGATTCCAGTGCGGCGTCGATCGCGTCGCTGACGGTGAACTGCTCAGGCATGCCATGGGTCTGGGCAAGGTAGCCCACGCGGCCCTGGCTGACGGCGGTCCCCTCGTCCGCGGCCTCGATCCCGGCCAGAATCCTGAGCAGCGTGGATTTGCCCGCGCCGTTTTCGCCGACGATCGCCACATGCTCACCGGCAGTGACAACGAGGTCGACGCCGGCAAAGAGCTGGCGATCCCCATAACCGTGGGATACGCCCGTAAGGCGGAGATGTTCGCTCAAGGGGTCCTCGCAAGTCGGTGCCAGCCTGCCCGGCGGCGGCTTGAGTCCCCAGTATGGCACCGCCGCCCGGCACTGGGGGCACCGGGGCGCCTGCCGCCGTCGGACTTGCCTGCTGCCGTCGGACGGGCTCACGCGGCAGGCACCACCGCGCAGCCTCGCCTCGGCGCTAGGCTGGGGACATGGGCACAGCTCTCCGCACACCACCCGCGCCGCAGCCGGAGCTTTACCGGTTCTCCCGGCTCGATTTCATCACCGCCGGACTCTATGTTGCGGTGGCCGCCTTCTTCGCCGTGGCAGGCGGGCTGTTGGTGCCGCTGCTGCTGCAGATTTCGCCCAATCCCGCGGTGGCCTCCTACGCGGTGAACCTGGTCTTCTACGCGACCATCGGCGTCCTTGCCCTGACCGCCGCGCACCGCGTTGCCGGCCGCGACCTCCGTGTCCTTGCCACACGGCCCTGGTTCACGGTGCTCATGGTGCCGCTGGCCGTGGTGGCGATGCTCATCCTCACCGCGATCTTCGTAGCCGTCAGCGGGCCGGTGCAGACCTCCGCCAACCAGGCCGGGCTCCAGGCGCTCATGCAGCAGGTACCGGTCTGGCTCATGGTGCCCCTGCTGGTGATCGTGGGACCCTTCGTCGAGGAATACATCTTCCGCCACCTGCTGATCGGCAAACTGAGCCGCCGGGTCAACCTCTGGCTCTGCTGTGCCCTGTCGGTGGTCCTGTTCGCGGCCCTGCACATCGTTGGGCAGGAACAAATGACCCTGCAGGTGCTGATGCCGTACCTCGCCATGGGCGCCGTCCTGGTGTTCGTGTACGTCTGGACCGGGAAGAACCTGATGTTCTCCTACTTCGTCCACGCTTCGAAGAACCTCCTGGCGGTCGTCTTCATTTACGCGATTCCACCGGAGGTCCTGGACCAGTTGCAGCAGGTCCAGGGCTAACCAACCCAACGTGGTGCCACTTCCGGCGCGGGCGCCGACGTCGTAGGTTCTTTCCATGACACTGAACATCCAGATCGCCGTTGACTGCCGAAACCCGCACGAGCTCGCCGACTGGTGGGCCGAAACACTGGAGTGGGCCGTGGAGCCGCAGGATGAGGTTTTCATCCGCTCCATGATCGAGCAGGGCTTCGCTACCGAGGCGGAAACCATGACCCACCAGGGCAGGCTCGTGTGGCGCGCCGGCGCCGCCATCCGGCCGCCCGAAGAAATCGACGCCAAAGCCCCTGCCCGCCGGATCCTGTTCCAGACTGCCCCGGAGGAGAAGACCGTCAAGAACCGCATCCATTGGGACGTCAGGCTCGCCGGCGCGGACAAGGACGCCGCGCGGGCTGCGCTCGAAGCGCGCGGCGCCACCTACCTCTGGTCGGCCAACCAGGGACCGCATTCCTGGCACACCATGGCAGACCCGGAAGGCAACGAGTTCTGCATCAGCTGACGCCATTACTAGACTCGGACTGTGAGCAACGAAATCCCCGCCAAGGTATCCGACGTCTTTGACCCCACCCGGTGGCGCACCGTGTCCGGTTTCGACGACTTCCAGGACATGACCTACCACCGGCAGGTGGAGCGTGGGGCGGACGGCTCCGTGGTCCGGGACCTGCCCACCGTGCGCATCGCCTTCAACCGTCCCGAGGTCCGCAATGCCTTCAGGCCCGGCACCGTGGACGAGCTCTACCGCGCCATGGACCACGCCCGGATGACCCCGGACGTGGCCACCGTCCTGCTCACCGGCAACGGCCCCTCCGCCAAGGACGGCGGCCACTCGTTCTGCTCCGGCGGGGACCAGCGGATCCGCGGCCGTGACGGCTACCGGTACGTAGTACAAGACACAGATGGGGAAACGACAGAAACCATCGACCCCGCCCGGGCCGGCCGGCTGCACATCCTGGAAGTCCAGCGGCTCATGCGCACCATGCCCAAGGTGGTGATCGCCGTCGTCAATGGCTGGGCGGCCGGCGGCGGACACTCCCTCCACGTGGTCTCGGACCTCACCATCGCCTCCCGCGAGCACGGAAAATTCAAGCAGACAGACGCCACCGTGGGCAGTTTCGACGCCGGTTACGGCTCGGCCCTGCTGGCGCGGCAGATCGGCCAGAAGGCCGCCCGGGAAATCTTCTTCCTGGCCCGCGAATATTCCGCCGAGGACATGGTCCGGATGGGCGCCGTGAACGAGGCCGTGGACCACGAACGCCTCGAGGAGGTCGCGTTGAAGTACGCCGCGGACATCGCCCGGCAGTCCCCGCAGGCCATCCGCATGCTCAAGTTCGCCTTCAACCTGGCTGATGACGGCCTGGCCGGCCAGCAGGTCTTCGCGGGCGAGGCGACCCGGCTGGCGTACATGACCGACGAGGCCGTGGAGGGCAAGGAAGCCTTCCTCGAGAAGCGCGACCCCGACTGGTCCGCGTTCCCGTACTACTTCTAAGGCGCGCTGTGAACTCCGGACCCACGAACATCGAGCCCGTCCTCAAGGCGCTGGCTGCTGCCCTCCACGGCGAGGGACCCGCCGTCGAACTCTCCGCCGGGCACGACGGCTCCCCGGAGCTGGGATTCCCTGACACGGCCGGAATCGAGGACGCGGCCGTGGTGGTCCGTACCTCCGGGTCCACCGGCGTACCAAAGGCGACCGTCCTCACCGTCGAGGCCCTGGCGGCCTCGTCAATGGCAACCGCCTTTGCGCTCAAGGGCGAAGGCCAGTGGCTGCTGGCCCTCCCCGTGCAGTACGTGGCGGGCGTGCAGGTGCTGGTCCGCTCGCTCTTCGCGGGGACCAGGCCGTGGGTGATGGACCTCTCCGGCGGCTTCACGCCGGAGGCCTTCACCGCCGCGGCCCTGGAACTCACGGACAAGATCAGGTTCACCTCGCTCGTCCCCACCCAGCTGCAGCGGCTCCTGGACGCGCCCTCGGCCGACACCCTGGCCGTGCTGCGGCGCTTCAACGCCATCCTGCTCGGCGGCGGCCCTGCCTCTGCGGAGCTGCTCGCGGCAGCCCGGGACGCCGGCGTGCGGGTGGTGACCACGTACGGCTCGTCCGAGACCTGCGGCGGCTGCGTGTACGACGGCTTCCCGCTCGAGGACGTCTTGGTCCGGGTGGAGGACGACGGCCGCATCCTGCTTGGCGGGGCAACCATCGCCGCCGGGTATCTTCAGGCCCCCGAGCTCTCGGCCGCGACGTTCATCGAAGAAGACGGCGTCCGCTGGTACCGGACCAACGACCTCGGCGAGCTCGACGCCGACGGCCGGCTCACCGTACTCGGCCGGGCCGACGACGTCGTCATCACCGGCGGCGTCAAGGTTTCCGCCGCGCATGTCCAGGCCGAGCTGGAAAAGCTCGACGGCGTGCGGGCGGCTTTTGTCGCCGGCGTGCCCTCCGCCGAATGGGGCCACGCCCTGGCCGCGTACGTTGCCGTGGCCGACACTTCCCCGGAAGCCCTGGCAGCGTTTACGGACCGCCGGGACGAGACCTGGGGGCACATGCTGGGCGCTTTGGCCCCGAAAACGGTCCTTCCCGCCGCGGACCTGCTCATGCTCCCCAACGGCAAACCGGACCGCCTGGGCATGACGGTCCTCCTGGATGCGCTCCATCAGGGAAAATAGACAAGCAGCTTCCGGCTTCCTGCCGACCATGCACCAACCAACGAGTATTCAACGAACCAACGAGGTACTGACCGTGGCCACAGCCGCACAATGGATCCAAGGCGCCCGACTGCGCACCCTGCCCGCCGCGATCGCGCCGGTGCTGATCGGCAGCGCAGCCGCCTACGAGATGGATTCGTTCATCCTGCTGAACGCCGTGCTGGCCGCCCTGGTCGCCCTGCTCCTGCAGATCGGCGTCAACTACGCCAACGACTACTCGGACGGCATCCGCGGCACGGATGAGGACCGGGTGGGTCCCCTCCGGTTGGTGGGCTCGGGCGCGGCCCGCCCGGAGCACGTCAAATGGGCGGCGTTCGCGGCGTTCGGCCTGGCGATGCTGTGCGGCCTGGTCCTGGTGATCATCACGCAGGCCTGGTGGCTCATCCTGGTCGGCGTCGGCTGCGTGCTGGCCGCCTGGGGCTACACCGGCGGCAAGAACCCCTACGGCTACCTGGGCCTGGGCGATGTCTTCGTGTTTGTGTTCTTCGGGCTCGTCGCGACGCTTGGCACCACCTACACGCAGGCCGGGCAGATCAGCCTCGCCGCCATCATCGGCGCGATCGGCACGGGGCTGATCGCGTGCGCGCTGCTCATGGCCAACAACGTCCGCGACATCCCCACCGACAGGAAGGCGGGGAAGAAAACCCTGGCCGTCCGGCTCGGGGACAAGCATGCGCGTGAAAGCTACGTGCTGATGCTGGCCGTGGCGATCCTGCTGGTGATCGTCCTGGCGCCCGCACGGCCGTGGATGCTGATCGTGCTGCTGCTGATCCCCGCCAGCCTCATGCCGTCCTGGCTCATGATCGCCGGGCGGCGCCGCAAGAGCCTGATCCCCGTCCTGAAGCAGACCGGGTTGATCAACTTGGGCTTCGCCGCGCTGTTTTCAGTCGGACTAGTCCTCAGCCACGGGTTCTAGGACCCGGGCTGCCCGGAATCCTTGGGGCGCTGGTCCGCGCGGACCGCAATGTCGGGGTTCGCGTCCACGAGGCGGTCTTCGGCCTCGGCGTCGGCCACCTCGCCGGCGCTGCGCAGTGGCTTGGCTTTGCCGGAGAACCGGTGGTGCAGCGTCGCGGTGGCCGCGTCACGCTGCCTCTGGAAGAACAGGAAGCTGACGGCGAAGGACATCATCCCGGCGCACAGGGCCGCCAGGAGCACTCCCAGCTGCAAGTAGAGGAAAAGCGCAAACAAGGGCGCAAACAGCGCCAGCCGAATCAGGGTGTATTTGAGGAAAGCCACCCCACAAGTTTAGCCGCCGGGACGGCGGCCGCGCTTCGGCCCTCATCCTCCCGCGCCGGGAACGCCGGCGGCCCGCACCCGCACACAGTGACCGACGCCGTCGGGCCGCCCGACGGCTAGACTGAAGGTATGCTCCGTGTAGTGGTTCCGATCGTCATACTGGTCGTGTTTGTCTATGGACTGGTCGACCTCATCCGGACTGACGCGCGGCTGACCAGAGGCATTTCCAAGACCGCCTGGATCTTCGTGCAGATCCTTCTCCCTGTGGTCGGCGCAACCCTGTGGTTCCTCCTTGGACGCCCCCGCGCTACGGACACCGCCCCGGTGGCCTACAGCCATCCAGTAGCGCCCGACGACGACCCGGAATTCCTGCGCAACCTTGAAATCCGCCGCCGCAACCAGACCGAGGCCGCCAGGCTCAAGAAGCTCAAGGACGAACTCGACGCCAAGGAGCGCAAGCCCGACGCCGGCAACGCCGAAGCCGCAGGCACAGCAGGCACCGGCGACGCCCACGAACCCGGCGACGCCGGGACGCAAGGTACCGACGAGGTTAAATAGCGCGGGGTTCAGTGGCGCGGGGTTCAGTGGCGCGGGGCTAAATAGTCCCTGTTTCCGCCACGGGGACCGCTCACTTGGCAATCCTGTTTGCGGCCAGTAGCCACAGATGGCCGGAATCCCAGCCTCGAAGCGGCCTTCTGCGGCGAACGGCCACCACTCATCCGCTCGCGCTCGTGCTGCCCACGGGGCTTACTCTTCCCCCCACCGTGCCCGCTCTGTGGATAACCTCCGAGCCCCCTCGGCACGGGCGCAGAATCCTCTTATGCGCCAGCCCAGTAAGCTTCCCCCGCAGCTTGGAAACCAGCCCTTCACCGTGGCCGAGGGGCGCGCTGCAGGCCTGAGCCGGCGACGGACCCGGGCCACGGATCTGGTCAGCCCGTGTTATGGAGTGCGCGCCCCGGCCGCCAACCCCGAAAGTTTGCTGGAACGCGTTCATGCCCTGACTGCGGTGACGGGGGCAGTCGTGAGCCACCTGTCTGCGGCCGTGCTGTGGGGCTTCCCCCTTTCTCAGGCCTTTGAGAACGCTGCTGTCGTCCACCTGACAAGTCGGCCGGGCCAGCGGGCCGTGCGCCATAAGAATGTGGTGGGCCATCAGCAGTCACTTGAACCGGACGAGATCGCGCGCGGGAGCAGGGTGAGCTGCACCTCGCCGCTGCGGACGTGGTTCGATCTCACAGGCATGCTGAGCCTCGATGAACTGGTGATTGCCGGGGACTTCCTGCTGCGGCGGCGGAATCCCTTGACCACGATCCAAAAGCTGGACGCATTCCTCGAAAGGAAACAGGGCAGGGCGGGCTACCGGCGCGCTATGCGTGCCCGCGCCCTGATCCGGACCGGCACGGACTCCCCCAAAGAAACCGAACTCCGGCTACTTTTGGTTCGGCATGGCCTGCCCGAACCCGGAATAAACGTCCCCATGTTCGACGAGACCGGCCGTTGGATCCAGGACCCTGACCTCTCCTACGAGCAAGAAAAGATCGCGATTCAGTACGACGGCGGGCATCATGCCAGTCCGGCTCAGCGCCGCAGCGACATATTCCGGGATGAGAACGCCAGGGATGCCGGGTGGCGCGTCGTCGTATTGACCCAGTGGCATTTGACCCCGGTCTCCCGTGGGGTGGAGCCGCCTGCGGTTACCCGCGTGCGTGCGGCGCTGACCGAACGGGGCTGGACTCCCGGCTCGGGTGCGAGGCCAGGCCGACGTAAAAGTGCTCGCCCCTAACCGCCCCGTCCCACACTCATCTGTCCCACACTCATCTGACACGAATGGGCGCCAAGCGGGTTAGCTTGGCGGCCATCTGCGTCAAATCGTGCACTGGGCTGGTGGTTACAGCCCCGAGTAGGAGTGCAGGCCGTTGAAGAACTGGTTCACGATGGTGAAGTTGAAGACCACGCACAGGTAGCCGACGATCGACAGCCAGGCAGCCCGGGTTCCGGTCCAGCCGCGGGTGGCGCGGGCGTGCAGGTATCCGGCGTAGACCACCCAGATCACGAACGTCCAGACTTCCTTCGTGTCCCAGCCCCAGAACCGGCCCCAGGCCTTCTCCGCCCAGATGGCGCCGAACATGAGGGTGAACGTCCAGCCGACGAACGCGATGGCGTTGATGCGGTAGGAGAGGTTCTCCAGGCTGAGGGCGTTCGGTACGAGGCGCATGAACCCGAGCTTGTCGGTACCGCCGGCGGCGATGGTCTTCTGCCGGTGCGACTGCACGAGCTGCAGCGCGGACATGGCGAATGTCAGCGTGAAGAGCGCCGAGGACATCACGGCGATGGAAACGTGGATGATCAGCCAGTAGCTCTGCAGCGCCGGCACGAGGTGGCCCACGGGCGTCCAGAAGGAGATCGAAGCCGCAACCAGCATGATGATGGCCAGGCCGATCACGAAGGTGCCCAGGAAGCGCAGGTCGCGGCGGATCAGCACCAGCAGGAAGACAGCCACGGCCACGAACGCGCCGGTGGTGAGGAATTCGTACATGTTGCCCCACGGCACCCGGCCCGCACCCAGCGCGCGGGTGATCACGCCGGCCGCATGAATGGCGGCGCCGAGGACGGTCAGTGCGACGGCCACCCGCGCGGGGGCACGCCGCTCGCCGCCGTAGCGCATGCTGCCGTCGGCGGTCTGGCCCGCACCCGCCGACGCCCCGCGGCCGGAGACGGCCGACGTCGGACGCTCCGCACGGCCGGCAGGTCCGCTGATGTGTGCATCGGAGCGGTCAGTGGCGCCTCCGGCGGCTCCTGCTCCGACGCCGACGGGGATCCGGGCCGCATCGGTCCCGGCCGCCTGCCCGGAGAGCTCCGCGGCCTTGAGCTCGACCGCGCGCAGCATTTTGCTACTCTTGGCCAGGTCCCAGGCGAAGGCGATGAACGCCACCGTGTACGTGCCGGCCGCCAGCAGCATGAAGAGCTCGCTGTACTGGCCCATGGTTTCGTTGATCGGGAACGACATTACTGATCCTTCTTCGACTCGGACGAGCCGGCTGTTGACTGGATGAAGTCTTCTGCGGGTTGTTCAGTGACGGCGTGCGTGCCGCCGGCTGCCGTGCTGCCTGTTGCCGTGCTGCTTCTTGCCGTGCCGGCGTTGTCCGCCCGGTCATTATCCGCCGTCGCGCTGGGAGCTGGCTGGGAGCCGGGCGCGGTGTCCTCGCCCAGCTGCCATTCGCCGGACAGGAGTTTGCGGATGGCGGCGGCTTCGCCGGCGAGCCGGTGGTCTTCGCCGCGGGCCAGGAGACCGTACTCCACCATGGTGCGGCCGTCCTCGTGGGTGCCCGTGCGGACCCAGACGCGGCGGCGGTTCACATAGAGCGAGGTCACCAGCCCGGCGACGGCCAGGAGCGCGAAGATCAGGGCGTACAGCTGGCCGGGGTTGTGGTGGATGTCCACGCCGATGTAGCGCTTCACGCCGTCGAAGCTGATGGAGCCCTTCCCGTTCGGCAGCGTGTAGCTGCCTCCGGGCGCCAGGACGATGCCCTTGGTGTCCAGGTTGCGGGCGTTGAGCGGCGTCAGTTTCTTGACGTCGAGTTCGAAGACGTTCTGCGGGGAGCCGGCGTCCAGGCCGAGGTCGCCGAAGTAGGAGTTCAGGGTCAGCTGCGGGTTGATCAGCTCCGGATCGCCGCTGAAGGACACGCCCTGGTCGGTGACGAACGCAGTCGGCAGGAAGAACCCGGCGAAGGCGAGCTGTTCCGGCTTGGCGTCCGGGACCTTGATGACCACGGAGGAGTAGTAGTTCTCGCCCTGCAGCTTGGCGACCACGGGACCCTGCATGGCGATATTGCCGGCGCCGTCGCGGATGGTGACCACAGGGGCGTAACCGTTGCCCGTGAGGTACACGCTGGTGCCGCCGAGGCTGAGCGGGTCGTTGACCTTGAGCACTTCCTTCTTGGCGGGCGCGTCCGGGTTTTCCTTCGTGGTCACGGCCGCCTTGAAGTCGATGGGCTGGCCGAATTTGCCCTTCGATTCACGGTCAAAGGTGATGTCGAACTTGTCCAGCTGGACCGAATACGGCTGGAGCTGGCTGCTCTGGAAGTTGGTGCCCGGGGTGAACTGGTCGTAGCCSACSAGSGTGTTGACGAACGTGTCGCCCTCCACCAGGATCCGCTGCCCGCTGTAGCCGAAKARGCCTCCGGCGGCCACCGAGACCAGCACACCGATCAGGGCTGTGTGGAAGACGAGGTTGCCCACTTCCTTCAGGAAGCCGCGTTCGGCGCCCAGGGAGGGGCGGTCGCCGTCGCGGTCCCGGACGTCCACGCGGTAGCCGCGTTTCTTCAGCAGCTCCGCGGCGTCGGAAATCGCTTCCGACGCCGGGATCCCGGCGTCGGCCGGCAGCACCAGGGTGCCGTATTCGGGGAGCCGGGACAGCCTTGCCGGGGTGCGCGGCGGCTGGGAGCGCATCGCCTTGAAGTGCGCGATGGCGCGCGGGATCACGCAGCCGATCAGCGAGATGAACAGCAGGATGTAAATCGCGGAAAACCAGGCCGAGGAGTAGACGTCGTAGAGCTGCAGCGAGTCCAGGATCTTCCCGTAGTCCGGGTGGTCCTTGATGTACTGCGTGACGATGGCCGGGTTGGCCGGGCGCTGCGGGAACAGCGATCCGGGCACGGCCGCGACGGCCAGCAGCAGGAGCAGGAACAGGGCCGTGCGCATGCTGGTCAGCTGCGTCCACGCCCACCGGAGCATGCCCAGCGGACCCAACGAGGGCAGGACTGCCTCGGACTTCGGGGACTTCTTCTTCTTTACGTTCACGCGCTCGCTCATCAGATTGGCAATTTCACATCGGTTTGGAACCAGTACTGCAACCCGGAGACCCAGGTGCCCCACACGCCGGTGGCCATCAGGATCCCGAGGAGGACCAGGATGCCGCCGCCGGTGCGCTGGATGGCGAGCCGGTGCTTTCGGAAGAAGGACATCACGCCGATGCCGCGGCGCACGGCCAGGGCGATCAGCAGGAACGGGATTCCCAGCCCAAGGCTGTACACGAACGCCAGGAACGCCCCCTTGGCCGCGGACGAGCCGCCGGAGAGGCTGAGCAGCTGGACGGCGGAATATGTGGGACCGATGCACGGCGCCCAGCCCAGGCCGAAGGTGACGCCCAGTAGGGGCGCGCCCCACAGCCCGGCCGGCGGTTTGGCATGGATCTTGGCATCGCGCTGGAGCCAGCCGAAGCCGCCCATGAACACCACGCCCATGACGATCACCAGGACGCCTAGCAGCTGGGTGATCCACCTGTTCTGCGTTCCGGTGATGAGGCTGCCCAGCTGCCCGAAGGCCCCGCCGAGCAGCACGAAGATCACGGAGAAGCCGAGGACGAACAGCCCGATGCCGGCCAGCATGCGCCCGCGCCGTTGCTTCTGCAGGTCGACGCCGGTCAGTCCCGTGACGTAGCCCAGGTATCCGGGCACCAGGGGAAGGACGCAGGGCGAGAGGAAGGAGACGAGTCCGGCCAGCAATGCGACGGGAATGGCGAGCAGGAGCGATCCGTTGAGGATGGCTTCGGCGAAGGGGCTGTTCACTGTCCGGACCGCGCTACTCGGCCACGGCGGAGGCGATGAGGGATTTCAGGGTGCCCGGCTGGATTTCGCCCAGGACCCGGGAAGCGACGCGGCCCTGCTTGTCCAGCACGAGGGTGGTGGGCACCGCGCCGGGCGGCACGAGTCCGGAGACGGCCAGCAGCACGGCGCCGTCCTTGTCGTTGAAGCTCGGGTAGGTCAGGTTGAAGGTCTTGTCGAACGCGTCGGCAGTGGCTTTCTCGTCGCGCAGGTTGACGCCGAAGAACTGCACGCCCTTGCTCTTGAACTCCTGGTTCAGCGCCTCCAGGGAGGGCGCCTCGACCCGGCAGGGGGCGCAGGCGGCGAACCAGAAGTTCAGCACGGTGACCTTGCCGGGGAAGTCCGCCGAGGTGACGGCCGTGCCGTCGAACAGCGTCCCCTTGAGCGCCACCGGACTCTTGCGGTCCGCGACGGCGAATTCGGTCACGGAACCGTCGCCGGCCACGTAGTTCTTGTTGTCCCCGGCCTTGGCCTGCTTGGCGAGGGCGTCGTCCTGGGCGCAGCCGGACAGCCCAAACGCGGCGGCCAGGGCGGCGCCGCCGGCGGTCAGGACATGGCGGCGGGACAGTGGAGTCCCTTCGTGGCGGTTCCTGGCCATGGTCAGGCTCCCGGGGTGCTGGCGGCACCGGGCAGCAGGGCGGCAGCRGGYTCGCTGTAGTCGACSCGCASGAGSYCGCCGGCGTCGTCGAACACCAGGGAGGTCAGGGACGTCAACGTGCACTCGCGTTTGCGCGGGTCGTGCCACAACGGCCTGCCCTCGGCGCTGAGCCGCGTGGCCCAAATGGGCAGCTGGTGGCTGACAAGGATGGCCTCGGCCCCGTCGCCGCCCAGCTCGATGGCCCGGAGGCGTGCATCCTGGACTGCCGCGATCACGCGCGCGGCCTGCACCTTGTACGGCTCGCCCCAGGATGGCCGCAGCGGGTTGTACAGCTTGGCCCAGTGCTTCGGGCGGAGCAGTTCGGCCTTGGAGACGTGCATGCCCTCAAAGTAGTTGGCGGCCTCAATGATGCGGGACTCGGTGGCGATCTCGAGGCCCAGGGCATCGGCGATCGGCTGTGCCGTCTCTTGCGCGCGGGTCAGCGGCGACGCGGCGAGGTGGACAATCCGGGCCCCTTGTGCGGAACGCACGCTGAAGTGTTCCGCCAGCGTGCGGGCCATCTCCCGGCCGAGTTCGGAGAGGTGGAATTCCGGCAGCCTGCCGTACAGGACACCATCGGGATTGTGGACCTCGCCGTGGCGGAGCAAATGAACAGTGGCTTGGGGCATGTCTACCAGTTTCTCAAAGATGACGGTCGATCTGAAATCTTCTACGAGAAGTAGAACTGAGGAGTTTGGAAAAATGTTCCCCGGAGTTGGAATAAAAGATGCAAATGCATGTTTATACTGGGTGAAGCAGTTAGTTGAGAGTTCAACCAATGATGCTTCGACTAACGATCAGACGGACCAACCGCAGTAGAACCCGACTCAAGGAGAATCATCATGGCACTTCCCGCAAACGTCACCACCGGCACCTGGACCCTCGATCCGTCACACAGCGAGATCGGTTTCACCGTCCGCCACGCCGGCATCAGCAAGGTCCGCGGCCAGTTCACCGACGCCGCAGCCACCCTGGATCTCGCCGAGAACGTCACCGACTCCAAGGTCAGCGCCTCGATCAAGACCGCCAGCTTCGACTCCGGCGACGCCAACCGCGATGGTCACGTCCGCGGCGAAGACTTCTTCGACGTCGAGACGTTCCCGGAGATCTCCTTTGTCTCCAACACCATCGTCCCCAAGGGCGACGCGTACGAGCTCCAGGGCGACCTCACCATCAAGGGCATCACCCGCCCCGTGGCCCTCGAGACCGAATTCAACGGAGTGGCCGTCGATCCCTTCGGCAACACCCGCGCCGGCCTCAGCGCCGAAACCACCATCAGCCGCAAGGACTTCGGCCTGACCTGGAACGCCGTCCTCGAAGCCGGCGGCGTGCTGGTCAGCGACAAGGTTGCCATCAACCTGGAACTGGCCTTCATCGCTCCCGCAGCCTAGTCAGCAGCCCAGTAAGGACCGCTTTGGCCCGGTAAGCGCCTTCCGCGGCACCTCACTCCAGCGCCCTGTTTCCTCCCCGCGAGGAAGCAGGGCGCTGCCGTTTCCGGCGCCGCAGCTTCCGGAGTTTCTGCCAGTGATGGGGCCGCGGAGGATCCCTTGATAACGGCACCGCGACAGGCCCGGGAGTCCCCGGATAGCTTCCTAGATATCAAGGAATCGGCGGTCTACAGTGAGAGCCATGAGCAACCCGAGTGATGTACCGCCGCAGCAGCCGGGCGCGCAACCTCCCGCGTCGGGCAACGTCCCGCCAGCCGGCCCAGGGCAACCGCCGGTCAACCAGCCGCCCACGCCGGGGTATCAGGCGCCACCGCCCGGATACCAGGCACCACCGCCCGGATACCAGGCACCACCGCCCGGATACCAGGCACCACCGCCGGGGTACCAGGGCCAGCCCGCGCCTACGGGCGGATTCCGCTTCGAGATACCGGCCGACCGGCCCAGGAACTTCAGCGAGGCCCTGCCTGTAGGAGGCCTCTCCGGCATGTTCAAGGTCGCCGCGATGCCCACTGAACTGAAGGTCTCGTACTGGATCTGGCTTATCGGCGGACTCCTGGGCCTTCTGGGTGGAATCATCGGATTGTTCGGGTCTTTTGTCCTGATCGCCTTCGCGCCGCCAATCGGGCTCCTGGTGCTGCTTCTTGTCATCGTTGCCCTTGCACTGGCAACTGCCCAGATCGTCCTGGCCATGAAGATGAAGGAAGGCAGGGAGTGGGCCCGCTTTGCCCTCACCATTCTTGTCGGCGTCTCCCTGGTGCTCACGATCATCAGTGCCGGCGTCGCCGACGGGCGGGGCGGCGGAAGCCTGCCGGGCTTCCTCATCAGCCTGGTGGCCACCGTGCTCATGTGGCTGCCGAACGCACAGGCCTGGTTTGTCGCAAACCGGGGCCGAATCTAGGCCCGCCGCTCCAGGGGAATCCCGGCCAATCCTGGCGGCGCCGGCCCTTCCCTGGGGCCGTCAGGCCAGGTTCGTGCCGTGGCCGTGATGGAGTTCGAATGAGGGTTGAGAATACCTCTCCGGAATGATCCACACGGCGGCCCGCCCGCGGTACGGTTGAGCTAAACCATGCTGGGGGCAGGGCACGAGCGCTGGTCCCGGTGGCCGATTCAGTGATCGACACGCAAAGGACCGCTTCATGAGCAACCCTCCAGTCCAGCCACCGCCCCCGAACGGCTCCGAGCCGGGCGGGGAGTCCACTCCCCAGTTTGGCCAGAACGCGCCGCAGGCCCCCCAGTACGGCCAGAACGCGCCGCAGGCACCGCAGTACGGGCAGCAGACGCCGCCGCCGGCCTACGGCCAGAACGCACCGCAGGCACCGCAGTACGGTCAGAACGCACCGCAGGCACCGCAGTACGGTCAGAACGCCCCGCAGTACGGGCAGCAGACGCCGCCGCCGGCCTCCGGCCAGAACGCCCCGCAGTATGGTCAGAACGCACCGCAGTACGGGCAGCAGCCCCCGGCCTACGGCCAGTCCCCCTATGCCCAGTACCCGTCCGAACAGCCGCAGGCTCCGGGCGTAGTTCCCCAGCTGGTCAACACGTCGTTCTGGCTGATCATCGCAGCCGGAGCCGTGTGGGTCATCTCCATGCTGGTGTCCCTCGGAACCCTGGACACCCCTGCCGTCCGGGACCTGTTCGAGCAGCAGATGGCATCGAGCGGCACGAGCGTCGATTTCGAGTCCATCAGGGGCATCCTGGTCGGCACCATCGTGGTGTTCGCCGTCATCAGCGCCGGACTCTACGCCCTCGTCGCATTCAATGTCCGCAAGGGCAAGAACTGGGCCCGAATCCTGGGCACCGTGTTCGCCGCTTTGTCAGTCTTCAACATCGTCCCGCTCAGCCTTGCCACCCTGGCGGCGCTGGTCGGGATCGCGGCGATCGTCCTGCTGTACCTGCCCGCATCGTCGCCCTATTTCCAGAAGCGGCAGTCCTTCGCCAACCCCTACGGGCAGCCCGGGGCCCCCTTCGGGAAGTAGCCGCAAAAGCGAACCGTGCAGCGGGCGCGGGAACCGGAAGGCCAAGCCGAACTAGTCGGCGCCCTCCGGATCCTGCGCCCTTTGTGCGTGATAGGCCAGAATCTGCAGTTCGGTGGCCATGTCCACCTTGCGGAGGTTGACCCCCGGCGGGACCTGCAGCATCACCGGCGCGAAGCTGAGGATGCTCCGCACGCCTGCGGCAATCACCCGGTCGCAGACGTCCTGGGCCACCGCTGCGGGCAGTGCCAGGACCACCATATTGGCGCCGGTCCGTTGCAGTACCGGCTCAAGGTCGGCGGCGTCGCTGACCCGCAACCAGCCGACTTCGCTTCCCACCACCATCTGGTCGGCGTCGAATATCGCCACGATGTCAAAGCCCCGCGACTCGAATCCGCCGTACCGTGCCAAGGCTTTGCCCAGGTTGCCGGCACCGACGATCGCGACTTTCCAGTCATGGGTCAGCCCGAGGGCGGCAGCGATGTTGCGGTTAAGGTACTGGACCTCGTAACCGACACCCCGGGTTCCATAGGAGCCGACGTAGGAGAGGTCCTTGCGCAGCGTCGAGGAACTGACCCCGGAGGCCTCGGCCAGCGACTCGGAGGAGACGCGGTCCACCCCGTCGGCCAGCAGTGTGGTCAGGGCGCGCAGATAGATGGTCAACCGGGCCACGGCCGCGGGTGGTATCTGTTTGGCGGCAGTTCCGGCTCCCCCGGGCACAGCCTCGGAAAATGAATCCAGCGAAGTCACTATCTGCTCCATTGCGTCGCGTTGTGCTTCCCACTCTAGAGCCCCCGCGCATCGCGCAACAAAGCAGGCGGGCGTCAGGACGGCTGGCTGAGGACCCGCTGCAGCGTCCGCGTCAGGCGGGCCTCGTCAATCTTCCAGAAATCCCGTTGGACACCGTTAACCAGCACCACCGGAATCTCCTCGGCAAAGCGTTCGCGCAGTCCGGCGTCGTCGTCCACCGACTGCTCCGACCAGCCGATTCCGAGCGCGGCCGTGACGCGGCCGACGGCGGCGCGCGCCTCCGCGCACAGGTGACAGTCAGCTTTGGTGATCAGCACTACATCGGGGACAGACGCGGATTTGGCCATGCATCCACCGTAGCCCGGTGGCCGCTTCCGCGTCGACGCGCGGCGCAGCGCACCGGGAGGCGGGCCTTCCTGCCGCCGCGTCGCGCGCCCCGCGGGCGGCCCGGGGCCCGTCATTGACTAGACTCGTGGCATGCCCGAGGAGAAATACGTCACTGTGGCCAGCGAGCCTGCTGCATCGACGCAGCACGGCGAAGCCGCATTTTTCGACGTCGACAACACCCTCATGAAGGGCGCAAGCCTTTTCCACGTCGCCCGCAAGCTTTACCAGCGCGGCGCATTCACGCTGCCGCAGGCCGCCGGTTTCGCCTGGAAACAGTTCATGTTCGTGCTGCGCGGCGAAAACATGGATGACGTCCATGCCGTCCGCGATTCCGCCCTGACGCTCGCCGCCGGCATCACTGCCAGCGACATAGAGGCCCTGGGCGAAGAGGTCTACGACGAAATGATTGAGTCGAGGATATGGCCGGGGGCCAAGGCCCTGGCCGAGCAGCATCTCCGAGTCGGGCGCAAAGTATGGCTCGTCACGGCCACGCCGATCGAGGTGGCCACCGTCATCGCGGCCCGGCTGGGCCTCACCGGGGCGCTGGGCACGGTGGGCGAGATCCTGGACGGCTCCTACACGGGGCGGCTGGTGGGAGAGATCCTCCACGGCCCGGCCAAGGCGGTGGCGGTCCAGAAAATCGCCGAGGACCAGGGCCTGGACCTCGGCCGCTGCTGGGCCTACAGCGACTCCTACAACGACATCCCGCTGCTGAGCATGGTGGGGCACCCCGTGGCCATCAATCCGGACTCCAAGCTGCGCCGCTACGCCCGCGAGCACAACTGGCCTGTCTACGACTTCCGCTCCGGCCGGCGCGCCGCCACTCTCGGGTTCAAGGCCGCGACGGTTGGCGGGGTCATCTACGGCCTGTGGCGGGGGTTCTCCCGCTTCCGCGGCCCCAGCCGCTAGGCCCGGCGTCTTTTCCGCTGCGGTTCCGGACACGCGCGGCGCGGATCCTGGCCGCCGTCGTCCGATCCCGCAGCCCAAGTCCGTTCCCGCCGCCGCATTCGGACACCGCCGGCAGGAAGGCAAGAAAAATGCCCGCCGCCTGGAAGGCAACGGGCATTTCATGCAGTGCGAAGTATTGCTACTTCTTATTGCGACGCTGGTGGCGCGTCTTGCGAAGCAGCTTGCGGTGCTTCTTCTTGGCCATACGCTTGCGACGCTTCTTAATAACTGAACCCACGAAAGTTCCTTACCGGCTAGATGCAGTACCTGCCTGTTGGGAAGGGTCCGCGGGCTAAGCTGCAGACTGAAACAACTGACAGGTTCTTACAATGACGTAAAACGTTCCTTAACAGGGTACCGCCTCCGCGAGGCACCCCACGACCGCGGGCCCGGTGAGGGCCCAAAGCAGCCGATTGATGTTGTGAATGTTGCCGCGGACTGTTCAGCCAGTCCCGGCGTGACCGTCGTTCCGGTCGACGACGGCACCCTTGAGGTACTGTTCGACGGCGTTTTCCGGAACGCGGTAGGAGCGGCCGAACCGCACGGCCGGCATCTCCCCTGAATGTACAAGTCGGTACACGGTCATTTTTGATACCCGCATCAGTTCCGCGACYTCGGCCACGGTSARAAARCGSGCSTTGGAGAAGTTGGCCTCCGWAGACATTTCCCTATTCCTTTGCTCCAGCGAACGGCWGCCCCACCTGTTGACATGGCGGTGTGCCGATGCTGAGCCATCAAACAACCATGTGTTAGCAACACTAGTTGCTCATGGTGCCAATGTGAAAGGCTTCCGCAGGAATCCCCACACGATTTCCGCAGGAATCTCGAAATTCCCTACCGCGCCGGCACCACCCTTTCGCGGCTCAGGAACGCGTCCGGCGCGTGCGGGCCGAGGCGGCCAACTGGCTGAGGACCGACGCCGTCACGTCCCAGTCCATGCAGGCATCGGTGACGCTCTGGCCGTAGACCAGCTCGTCCCGATCCGCGGCGGGCACGGAGACGTCCAGGTTCTGCGCCCCGCCCACCAGGAAGCTCTCCAGCATGACGCCGGCGATGGCCCCGGCAGCGGCTCCCGCACTTTCCAGCTGGGAGCCAATTTCGAGGGCCACCTCGGCCTGGCGGTGGTGGTTCTTGCCGCTGTTGGCATGGCTGGCGTCGACGATCAGGCGGGGGTTCAACTGCTTCGCGGCCAGCTTGGCGGACGCCGCTTCAACGTCGGCGGCGGAGTAGTTGGGCCCCTTGCGTCCGCCGCGGAGGATGATGTGCGTGTCCGGGTTGCCGGCAGTGGCCACGAGCGCTGCCCGCCCGTCGTCGTCAATGCCGAGGAACGCCTGGGCGGCGGCAGCGGCGCTGCACGCATCCAGCGCGACTTGGAGGTCGCCGTCGGTGCCGTTCTTGAAACCGATCGGCATCGACAGCCCGGAGGCCAGCTGGCGGTGGATCTGGCTCTCCGTGGTGCGGGCACCGATCGCGCCCCAGGCGACGAGGTCGGCGACGTACTGGGGGCTGATGGGCTCCAGGAACTCGGTGGCTGTGGGCAGGCCGAGGGCGGTGACCTGCCGCAGGAAGGCCCGGGCAGCGCGCAGGCCCGCTGCGATGTCGTGGCTGCCGTCCAGCCGGGGATCGTTGATCAGGCCCTTCCAGCCCACCGTGGTGMGCGGCTTCTCGAAGTACGTGCGCATGACGATCAGCAGGTCCTCGCGGTGCTTCTCGGCCTGGCTGACCAGCCGGCGCGCGTATTCCAGCCCGGCCTTGGGGTCATGAATGGAGCAGGGGCCAACAATGACCAGCAGCCGGTCGTCCACGCCGTCCATGATGGCCCGGACCTCGTCCCGGCCCCGCCCGACAACATCTGCCATGCGGGCTTCCAGCGGCAGTTCCGCCATGAGGTCCTGGGGGGTGGGCAGCGGGGTGAACTCGCTGACGCGCAGGTTCGAGGTGGAGTTCTGGGTGTCGGCTGCTGCTTCGATGCTCATTTTCGGGTCCTGTTCCGGATGCGGAGCGGGCCCTGATCAGAACCCGCCGGAGAAATGGCGAAGGGCAGAGAATGATCTCTGCCCTGTTGGCTCTGAAGGAAAGTTGGATGCGTGTCAGTTAGACGCGGGCCCCTCCAGAGCCAACGAAAAATACGCATACCAACGGTTAGTCATAGCCCCGACCATAGCCCGGGAGCCGCAGCCGGGGCAAACGCCCGGCGTAACATTTCACCGGCACAGGCCCGCGGCAGCCCCCGGCCACGGAGCCGCAAGCCGCCGAGAGAGCAGTTCACGGCAGTGTTTGGCGCCGACACTGCCGCGACGTGTCATCTCGGCGCAGTACCCTGCGACGGAGCCAGCAGCACGTCGACAAGCTGGGTCAGGCCGTCAGCCATGTCGACATCCTTGTCATATAGCCACTGCAGCTGCAGGCCGTCAAAGGCTGCGATCACCAGCCTGGCCAAAACGTCCGGCGCAACGTCCGTCCGGACAGTCCCGGCGTCCTGGCGGCGCACGATGTCCTGGCTCAGTTCCTCCACCAGCTGCGCATACCTGTCCTGGAAGTAGCTGTGGGAATCATGCCCGGGATCATTGGCGGTCGCCGACGCCACTGCGTACAGCGTGGTGAGGCCCGGCTCGTGCCGGTTCCGCTCGGCAACGACGGCCAGCGAAGGCAGCCCTACGTCCCCGGCCCCGCCGACTTCCCGGCTGCGGCGGTCGCGTTCGGCGAGAACCGCCGTCAAGAGTTCCTGTTTGCCGGTGAAGTAGTGGAAGAGCGTTGCCTCCTTGACCCCGACCAGTTCGGCAACGCGCTTCAGGGCAGTGCCCTCAAAGCCCTCCGTGGCGAACACGTCCGTGGCTGTCCGGACGATCTGCTCGCGGCGTTCGGCCCCTTTTGCGTAGGGTCCGCGGGTCTTCGACATTGACATTGGTCCAGCTTATTTCACTTTTTTCAGTAAAAACCTAGTCACACTCGGTTTTTGTGGCTACGATCATTCGCAGGGCCCAACGGAGGGCCACTTTTCGTCAGGAGGCAATGTGGCCGTCAGGACCATCAACCAGGATTTAGCGGCTCAGTCCGCCCGCCAGGCTCCCAGCAGCCTGGACACTTCAAGCAGCAAGGCCCCGCGCGCCTACGTGATCGGGATGCCGATCGCGAGCGCCGGCCTCTGGATGGCGGTGCTGGCGCCGGCCATCGTTGTCCTGGCCATCAAGGTTTCCGAAATCACGACGCCGGACACCCGCGCCGGGGCCCTGAGCCTCGTCGCCGGAGTCGGCGCTGTGGTCGCCCTTCTCGCCAATCCGTTCTTTGGCCGGCTGAGTGACCGCACGACGTCCCGCTTCGGGATGCGCAAGCCCTGGATCATCGGAGGCTCACTGACGGGACTCGTTGCGCTGTTCTTCCTGGGTTCGGCCACCGGCGTTCCGGGGGTTCTGGTCGCGTGGATCTTTGCCCAGCTGGGGTTCAACGCGGCCCTCGCGGCTCTCGTCGCCACCCTTCCGGACCAGGCCGCCCCGTCGGAACGCGGCCGCCTGTCCGGGCTCATCGGCATGACCCTGTCGGTCGGGCTTGTAGCCGCGGCGTTCTTCGCGCAGCTCTTCGACAACGCCCTGCAGATGGCCGTTGTACCCGGCGTCGTCGGGACCGCCCTGGCCATCGGCTTCGCCTTCACCTTCAAGGACCGTGTCCTTACCGAGAAGCCCGCGCCGCTGAACCTCAAGGAGGTCCTGGGCTCGTTCTACTTCAATCCCCGCACCTACCCTGGCCTGGGCTGGGCCTGGCTGACCAAGTTCATGGTCTACGTCGGCTACTGCGCGGCCCTGCTCTACCTGCCGTACTTCTTCACCGACCAGCTCCACGTAGCCCCGTCCCAGGTCACCACCCTGGTCTTCCAGGCGACGCTGATCAGTTCCGCAGGCACGGTGCTGACCAGTGTGGCCGGCGGTTGGCTTAGCGACAGGATCGGCAAACGAAAAGGCATGGTGATCGCCTCCGCGCTGATCATCATGGTGGGCCTGATCGTCATCGCCACCTCCAGCACCACCGACCAGGTCCTGGTGGGCCAGGCCATCGCGGGACTCGGCTTGGGCTGCTTCGGCGCCGTGGACGTGGCCCTCATCGCCGACCTCCTGCCGGGCACGCAGTCCGAAAACGCCAAGACCTTCGGCGTATTCAACATCGCCCAGGCGCTCCCGCAGTCCCTGGTGCCCGCTGTCGCCTTCCCCGTGATCGCCCTGGGCGGATACCCCGCCCTGTTCCTCGGCGGCGCTGCCGTCGGCATCGTCGGCGCCATCCTCGTCACCCGCATCAAAGGAGTCAAGTAAATGAATCCCGCCCTGTCCCCCGCCGTCCTGGCCCTCTCCCCGGATTCCCCGGACGCGGAGGCCCGGATCCGCGAGCTCGCTGCCGGGCTGAGCCTGGCTCAGCAGATCCAGCTGCTGACCGGCGCCGACGTGTGGTCCACGCACGCCATTCCCGAAATCGGCCTCACCCGCGTTGTCATGTCGGACGGCCCCGCCGGCGTCCGCGGCGAGGACTTCGATGAGCGCCACGACTCCGTCTCGCTGCCGTCCTCCTCCGCCCTGTCCGCGACGTGGAGCGTTGAGACCGCCCGCCGCTACGGCCAGGTCCTCGGGCAGGAGGCCCGGCGCAAGGGCGTGCACGCCGTCCTCGGCCCCACCATCAACCTCCACCGTTCGCCGCTGGGCGGACGGCACTTCGAATGCATGAGCGAGGATCCCCGCCTGACCGCGACGCTGGCTGCCGGGTACGTCTCCGGCGTGCAGTCCATGGGCGTCGGTGCCACCCCCAAGCACTACCTCGCCAATGAGGCCGAGACGGACCGTTTTACCTCAGATTCCGTTGTGGCCGAGCGCCCGCTGCGCGAGCTCTACCTCGCCGCCTTTGAAGATGCCATCACTGAAGCCCGCGCCTGGCTCGTGATGAGCTCGTACAACTCCATCAACGGCACCACGGCCAGCGAAAACAAACTCCTCGAGACCCCGCTCTCCACGGAATGGGGGTTCGACGGCGTTGTGGTCTCTGACTGGACCGGTGTCCGGTCCGTGGAAGCCGCCAACGCACACCAGGACCTGGAAATGCCCGGTCCCGTGGGCCACTGGGGCCCCAAGCTGCTCGAAGCGGTCCGCGACGGCCGGGTCAGCCGGGACGCCATCCTGGAAAAGGCCACCCGCATCCTGCGTCTTGCGGCCCGGGTGGGATCCCTCGAAGGTTTCACTCCCGCTGTGACAGGCCTGCCCGCTCAGCTGGATGGTGCCGCCATCGCCCGTGAAGTGGCGGTGCGCGGCGCGGTGCTGGTCCGCAACGAGGGCGGGATCCTGCCACTGGACGCCGCGAAGCTGGGCAGCGTGGCCGTGATCGGCCACAACGCCCAAGAGGCGCGGACCCAGGGCGGCGGCAGCGCCACGGTGATGCCCAAATACACCGTCTCGCCGTTGGAGGGACTCCGGAAGGCCCTGCCCGACGACGTCGACGTCACCTACGTCCGGGGCGCCAAGGTGGCCGAAGGCATCCAGGCGTTCCCGCGCACGTCGCTGCACAACCCGGTATCCGGCGTGCCCGGACTCCGCGTCACGTTCCTCGCAACGGACGGAACGGAGATCTCGGGCGAAGACCGGCTTGCCTCACACCTGATCTGGTTCGGCGTGGGCATTCCCGAAGGCACCGCAGCCATCCGGATGGAGGCCGACTGGACCCCGGAAACGGCCGGCGTCCACCACCTCGGCGTCGGGACGGTGGGCCAGATCCGGCTCGCCCTCGACGGGGACGAGGTCTTCAACGGCGAGCTTGAGGACGACACCGACGTCCTCGGCGCCGCCTTGTTCGACCCGCCCAAGACCGTCCACATCCTTGAGGCCGCGGCCGGCCAGAAGGTCCGGATCGAGGCAGAATACCAACTGCCGAAGCAGCAGGTCATCCCGTTCACGGCCATCCTGCTCGGCGAGGAAACAGTGGTCACCGATCCCCAGGCGGAAATCGACGCCGCCGTGGCAGCCGCACGGAACGCTGACGTCGCGGTCGTCGTCGTCGGCACCAACGCGGCGATCGAATCCGAGGGTTTCGACCGCAAGGACCTCGATCTGCCCGGCCGGCAGAACCAGCTGGTGGAGGCTGTTGCGGCGGCCAATCCGCGCACCGTTGTTGTGGTCAACTCCGGTTCCCCGGTGCTCATGCCGTGGCTGGAGAAGGTGGACGCGGTCCTGCTGGGCTGGTTCGGCGGCCAGGAATTCGGCACCGCGGTGGCTGACATCCTGCTGGGCGCCGAGGAGCCGGGCGGCCGGCTGCCCACGACGTGGCCCGCGGCCCTGACGGACGTCCCGGTCCTGGACACCACGCCGGTCGACGGCAAGGTGGTGTACTCCGAAGGCATCCACATCGGCTACCGCGCCTGGCTGCGGCAGCAGGCCGGCGGCGGAGCTGCACCGGCCCTGCCGTTCGGCTTCGGCCTCGGGTACACGACGTTCGAACTGGGCAGCCCGCACGCTCCGGCCTCCGTTCCCGCCAACCAGGATGTCCTCGTGCACGTCCCGGTCCGGAACACGGGGACGCGCACCGGCCGCGACGTCGTCCAGGTCTATCTGGACCGCGCCGACTCCGCCGTGGAACGGCCGGTGCGCTGGCTTGCCGGCTACGCCGGAACGCACCTCGCGCCCGGCGGCACGGAGAGCGTTGAAATCCGCATTCCGGCACGGGCGTTCGGCCACTACGACGGCGGCTGGCAGTTCGAGACCGGCACCTTCCGGTTGCTGGTGGGCCGCCACTCGGCGGACGATTTCCAGGCCCTGGACATCGAACTGCGCTAGCTTCCTGGCCGGCACCGTCGACTGAACGGGCTGTTGGCGGCAGTGTCCCTCCGCGGGCGCTGCCGCCAACTGCGTTCCGGGCGCGCACACGGGCAGGGAAAGCCGCCGAAACAATAAGGACGAAGGGGCTCGGAAAACATCCCCGCTAGAGTGTTCTGGAGCACACGCTGAAGATCCTGCAGAACCGGAGGCAGCAATGAGGCAGACCGTCCCGCCCGGCAACCCCGAGGCTCCCACCACTCCCAAAGCCACCGCGCCGGACGCTGGGGCCTCCTTATCCGGGCAAGGCACAGCCGCGACGGCCGCCGGCGGGGTCCCTGCCGCGCTGAAGCGCCGCGTGCCCAGGTACGCGGACCTTGCTCCGCTGATGCAGTTCAAGAAGCCGGGGTTCAGCCGGGCCGCCAGGCTGCGCCGGGCAAGCACCATCTGGGACCTCCGCGACATGGCTAAACGCCGCACTCCGCAGGCCCCGTTCGACTACACCGACGGCGCCGCCGAGGCCGAAATCAGCCTCCGACGCGCCCGCCAGGCCTTCCTGGACATCGAGTTCCGGCCCGGAATCCTGCGGGATGTCTCCAGCATTGACCTCAGCACCGACATCCTGGGCGGACCCTCCCGCCTGCCGGTGGGGATCGCGCCCACCGGCTTCACCCGGATGATGCAGTCCGAAGGCGAATACGCCGGTTCCCGGGCCGCCGAAGCCGCCGGCATCCCCTACACCCTCTCCACCATGGGCACCGCGTCCCTCGAGGACGTCGCCACCGCGGCACCGGCGGGCCGCAACTGGTTCCAGCTCTACCTATGGACGGACCGGGACCGTTCGCTGGAACTGATCCAGCGTGCCGCCGCCGCGGGCAACGACACCCTCATGGTCACCGTGGACACCGCCGTCGCCGGCGCCCGGCTCCGCGACGTCCGCAACGGCATGACCATCCCGCCCGCGCTGACCCTCAAAACCGTCCTGGACGCCTCCTACCGGCCCGCCTGGTGGTTCAACTTCCTCACCCACGAACCGCTGACCTTCGCCTCCCTGTCCCGGTACACCGGCACGGTCGCGGACCTCATCAACTCCATGTTCGACCCCACCCTGACCTRCGCCGACCTCGACTGGCTCCGCGAGACCTGGAAGGGCAAGCTCGTGGTCAAGGGCATCCAGACAGTCGAGGACGCCCGCAAGGTCGTGGACCACGGCGCGGACGGGATCGTGCTCTCCAACCACGGCGGCCGCCAACTGGACCGCGCCCCCATCCCCTTCCACCTGCTCCCCGAGGTCTCCGCCGCCCTGAAGGCAGACCACAGCGACGCCGCGATCATCCTGGACACCGGCATCATGAGCGGCGCGGACATCATCGCCGCCCTGGCCCTCGGCGCCGACTTCACCCTGATCGGCCGCGCCTACCTCTACGGCCTCATGGCCGGCGGGCGCGCCGGAGTGGACCGCGCCCTGCAAATCCTGGAAAAAGACATGCAACGCACCATGGCCCTGCTCGGCGTCACCCGGATCGCGGACCTCACCCCGGACCACGTACGGATCCTCACAAAGTAGCCGGCCGGCACCCAACTGACTCGCAGCAAAGGCCGTTCTGAGCACCCAGAACGGCCCCTGCTGCTAGCTAGTTGGGTTACTTCTTGCGGCCGAACTTGGGCAGGTTGGCCAGGAGGTCAGCGGCCTTGGTGGCGGCGCGGCCCACGGTCCGCCCGATCTGCTGGGGCATCTTGTCCTCGCCTGCGGTACCGACCGGGATGACGACGGCGGGGCTCAGCGAGCTGCCGGCGGGGCGCCCCGCCAGTGCGGCGGCAGGCTGTGCGGCGGCGGTCTGTGCGGCCGCCTGTGCGGCGACGGCCTGCGCGGAGACGGGTTGCGGGCTGGCCGCCGCAGCCAGTCCAACGGCCAGTCCATCCGGGGCGGCGACGGGGCGGGATTCAGGCAGGCGCGCTGCGGCCGGGTCGGCTGTCGCCGCGGGGCCGACGTCGAACGCCTGCAGCCAGGTGGCGATCCCGGCAAGGGGTTTGGGGTTGAGCGTGTAGAAGCGCTTCTGGCCCTGGGCGCGCATGCTCACCAGGTCCGCTTCCCGCAGGACTTTGAGATGTTTGGAAATGGTGGGCTGGCTTGCTTCAAGCTCCTGGACCAGTTCCCCCACCGCTTTGTCCCCCTTGCGGAGGGCTATCAGAATGTCACGCCTGGTTGCCTCAGCAATGACGGCAAATACGTCGTCTGTCACCATGTCCTCCACACTAGCGACATATACGCCAGATGGCATCCACCAATTGATGCCCCCAAACAGGGTTGCAACCCCGGCCCGGAATTAGTCGAACCAGGGGTCCAGTCCGTGCAGGGGAAAGACTTCCTTGCGGGTGGCCATGATGGTGCGGTCCACCGCGTCGTTGGGGTCGAAACCCACTTCCCAGGACCGCCACCAGAGGTCGACGTCGTCGCCCATCGCTTCCGGGGGCTCCACACCGAACCGGTCCCCGTACTTGTCTTTGACGTAGCTTCGCCAGTCCTCCGGCACCGGGGTCCGCAGCGGTATAGGGCGGCCGGCGGCGATGGCGATGAGGTGGCTCCAGGACCGCGGCACCACGCTGACCACGTTGTACCCGCCGCCCCCCGTGGAAATCCACCGGTTCTCGCAATAGCGCGCGGCGAGGTTGCCGATTGCCGTGGCGGCCTCGCGCTGGCCGTCCACGCTGATGTTCAGGTGGGTGAGCGGGTCAAGCCGGTGCGAGTCGCAGCCGTGCTGGCTGACGATCACTTCCGGTTCGAACGCGCCAATGAGCTGGGGCACGACGGCGTGGAAGGCCCGCAGCCACCCGGCGTCGGCGGTGCCGGCCGGCAGTGCAACGTTCACCGCGCTGCCCTGGGCGTTCGGGCCGCCGATCTCGTTGGCAAAGCCGGTGCCCGGGAAGAGGGTCAGCCCGGACTCGTGCAGCGAAATAGTCAGCACGCGTGGGTCATCCCAGAAGATGCTTTGGGTGCCGTCGCCGTGGTGCGCGTCGATGTCGACGTAGGCCACACGCCGGACACCGCCGTCGAGCAGCCGCTGCACCGCAAGGGCAGCGTCGTTATAAATGCAGAAACCGCTCGCGCGGTCCCGGGAGGCGTGGTGCATCCCGCCGCCGAAGTTCACGGCCCGCACCGCACTGCCGTCCAGCACGGCAGCTGCCGCCAGCAGGGACCCGCCGGCCAGCCGGGCGCTGGCTTCATGCATGCCGGCAAAGGCGGGGTCATCCTCGGTGCCCAGGCCCCTGGCGTGGTCAGGAGTGTCAGGGTTTTCGCTGACCTGCCGGACGGCGGCCACAAACTCCGGACTGTGGACCGTGCACAGTTCCGCGTCGGCCGCGACGTGCGGAGCCGCGACCGTGACGTGGTCAAGATCCAGAAGTCCCAGGCTGCCGGCCAGCTTCGCGGTGAGCTCCATGCGCTCCGGCGCCATCGGGTGCGAGTGGCCGAAGTTGTAGGCGGTCATGGCAGGAGCCCACACCACCGTCGTCGGCAGCGCGGTCTGAGCGAGTCCGGGCAGGAATGTCATCAATCACAGGCTACCTGAGCGGTTCCCGGCTTCCCGCGCGTGCAAGGGTGCTTCCCCGGCCATTACCCGGCGTTTAGTGGTTTACTACTTGGGGAAGAAGTTTCAACCGAGGAAAAACATGACGCAAAGCCAGTCGAGGTCTACGAGCCCGGCCAGCTGGCAGCCAGGCATGCCGGAGCGGGAAGGCCTGTGGATCTTCACACGCCTGCGCGACTTCATTGACAGCATCGCAAACAGCTCGCCGGCCCGCCTGGCGCTTACGGCCTTCGGCGTCGTAATCCTGGTCTTCACCGTTTTGCTCTCGCTGCCCTTAGCTTCCGCGACGGGACAGGTCACACCACTGCATCAGGCGTTCTTCACCGCGGCGTCCGCTGTCTGCGTCACGGGCCTGACGGTGGTCTCCACGGCTGTGCACTGGTCCTTCTTCGGCCAGCTCGTGATCCTGGTCGGCATTTTCGTGGGCGGCTTGGGCACCTTGACCCTCGCGTCGCTGCTGGCGCTCATGGTCAGCAAGAGACTCGGTGTCCGCGGCAAGCTGATCGCCCAGGAAGCCATGAATGCCGGCCGGCTCGGCGAAGTGGGTACGCTGCTGCGGATCGTGATCGTGACATCCGTGGTGATCGAGGCCGCCCTGGCGCTGACTCTTATCCCCCGTTTCCTCATCCTCGGGGAGAGCTTCTGGCAGTCCGTCTGGCACGGCGTCTTCTACGCCATTTCGTCCTTCAACAACGCTGGATTCACGCCGCATTCGGATGGAATCGTCCCGTACGAAACAGATCTCTGGATCCTCGTCCCGCTCATGCTCGGGGTATTCCTGGGCAGCCTGGGCTTCCCCGTGGTCATGGTGCTGCACCAGAACGGGCTGCGGTGGAAGAAATGGAACCTTCACACCAAGTTGACCATCCAGGTGTCCTTGATCCTCCTGGCCGCCGGGACGGTCCTGTGGGGCTTCCTGGAGTGGGACAACCTGCGCACCATCGGGGACATGGACCTCGGCGACAAGATCACGCATGCGCTGTTTGCCTCAGTCATGCTGCGCTCCGGCGGCTTCAACCTGGTGGACCAGAACCACATGGAGTCCACCACCATGTTGCTCTCCGACGCCCTCATGTTTGCCGGCGGCGGCTCCGCATCCACGGCCGGCGGCATCAAGGTCACCACCATCGCCGTGATGTTCCTGGCGATCACCGCCGAGGCCCGCGGCGACGCTGACGTGAAGATCTATGGCCGCACCATCCCCGAGGGCACCATGCGCGTGGCCATTTCGGTGATCGTCGCCGGCGCTACCCTCGTCTCGGTCTCGGCCCTCCTGCTCCTGCACATCAGCCACGCATCCCTGGACCGGGTCCTGTTTGAAACGATTTCCGCCTTCGCCACGGTAGGCCTAAGCACCAACCTCAGCGCGGAGTTGCCGCCGTCGGGGGTTTACGTCCTCGCTTTGCTCATGTTTGCCGGGCGCGTCGGGACGGTCACCCTTGCCGCCGGCCTGGCCCTGCGCCAGCGCAGCCAGCTGTACCACTACCCGGAAGAGAGACCGATCATTGGCTAGTTCCTCAGGCGCCGTCAACCGCCCCGCCCACAACGCCCCCGTGCTGGTGATCGGGCTGGGCCGTTTTGGCGCATCCACCGCAGAGCAACTGGTCAAGCAGGGCCGGGAGGTCCTGGCCATTGAACGGGACCGCACCCTGGTCCAGAAGTGGGCGAGCGTCCTGACCCACGTCGTGGAAGCCGACGCCACCAACATCGATGCCCTCCGCCAGCTTGGCGCCCAGGAATTCAGCTCCGCGGTGGTGGGCGTGGGCACCTCGATCGAATCCTCGGTGCTGATCACGGTGAACCTCGTGGACCTCGGGATCGAACACCTCTGGGTCAAGGCGATCACGCCCTCGCACGGCAAGATCCTGACCCGGATCGGCGCCAACCACGTCATCTACCCGGAGGCCGACGCCGGCGTCCGGGCCGCGCACCTGGTCTCGGGCCGCATGCTGGACTTCATCGAGTTCGACGACGACTTCGCGATCGTGAAGATGTACCCGCCCCGCGAGACGGTGGGCTTCACCCTCGATGAGTCCAAGGTCCGCTCCAAGTACGGCGTGACGATTGTGGGCGTGAAGTCCCCGGGCGAGGACTTCACGTACGCGCGGCCCGAAACCAAGGTGTCCTCACGGGACATGCTCATTGTTTCCGGCCACGTGGACCTGCTCGAGCGGTTCGCGGCGCGCCCCTAGGGCACAACAGGAAGCGCCGTCGCCGGCGGGCAGGGCCGATCAGCGTCGTCCCGCTGCCGGCCGGGCTGGCTCAGGCGAGCTGCCGGGTGATTTCCGCTGCGCGCGCAGCGGCGGCGCGGGCGCCGTCGGCGATGATGGCCGGAAGTCCCCGCTCGTCGAAGGTGGCGATGGCCCGTTCCGTGGTCCCGTTCGGGCTCGTGACCGCCTTGCGCAGCGCGGCAGGATCCGCACCGGGCTCGGCCAGCATGAAGCCCGCCCCGGCGACCGTCTCGCGGGCCAGCAGGAGCGACAGCTCCGGGTCCAGGCCCAGTTTCGTCCCTGCATCAGCCATGGCCTCCGCGAGGTAGAAGGCGTAGGCCGGTCCCGATCCGCTGATCGCCGAGAGGGCGTCCACCTGGTCTTCGGGAATCTGCACTACCGTGCCGACGGCCGCGAGGATGTCCTTGGCGTGCTGGAGCTGCCCGGCGGAGCAATGGGTTCCGGGCGAGACGGAGACGACGCCGCGGCCCAGCTTCGCAGGAGTGTTCGGCATTGTGCGGATGACAGGCTGGCCGGCAGGGAGCGCCGCTTCCAGCTGCTCCAGGGAGACTGCGGCGGCGACGCTGATGACGATTGTTTCCGGCGACAGGGAGCCGCTGATTTCCCGGGCCAGGTCCGCGATGCCCACGGGCTTGACGCCGAGGATCACGACGCCGGAGCCGGTGGCCGCCTGCTTGTTGTTGTCGGGCTCTTCTTCGCCCGCGATGGCCGTGATCCCGTGGTGCCTCTGGGCCAGTTCGGCGGCACGCTCGGCCCTACGGACGGTAGCGACGATGTCGGCCGGGTCGACGCCGCCGTCGATCAGCCCGCCCAGAATTGCCTCGTTCATTGACCCACAGCCCAGGAATGCGATTCGGTTGCTCATGCCCCCATCATTGCAGTCTGACCTGATTCCCAGCCAGCTCACACCTTCAGCGCAGTCAGTGCACAACTTTGGACCCTAACGTAGTAGATACCTCATTGAGGGTGCGAGTGATGCAGCAGGCATGCGGATGCCTGCGCGGTACCGGCGGTCTGCAGCGGATTTTTTCCATTTTTCCCGCGGCGGACGGCCGGTGCCTTTGCCGTTTAAATGGCCAGTCCCGGCCGGCCAATCCCGGCCGGCCAGTCCCATCC
>NZ_JBFTKG010000028.1:0-57434 GCF_056395825.1 Arthrobacter sp. 05T47
CCGACCGAACGCTCAAAGCGCCCGCTGGTGGAGAGGCTCCCGAGCTCCTTCAGGAGGCCCGGGACGCGGTCGACGTCGCCGGTGCTGCCCCGCTGGTCGATAGTCATGACGTACATGACCCCAGCCTAGGGAGGTGATTCTAAATAATCAATCATTTTAAACTGATTATTCTAAATCAGCCGAAATAAGCTTATATATGAAAATCAGCTGAAGCCGGCTGGAGCGGCCTGCGTGACGGCCGCTACCCGAAGAGGTTGACCGGCTTGACGATGTCCGCGTAGATCAGCAGCGCCCCCATGCCCATCAAGAGCACCGCCACCACGTASGTCACCGGGAGCAGCTTGGCGATGTCGAAGGCGCCGGGATCCGGGCGGCCAAACAGCTTGGCGATCTGGCGGCGGGCCCCCTCGTACAGCGCGCCCGCCACGTGTCCGCCGTCGAGCGGCAGCAGCGGAATGAGGTTGAAGACGGCCAGGGCGAAGTTCAGTCCGGCCAGCAARCCGATCAGGGCGGCGAAGCGGGACTGCAGCGGGACCTGCTCCATGGCGGCGACCTCGCCGGCCACGCGGCCCACGCCCACCACGCTGATGGGGCCGTTGGGATCCCGGGGTTCCTCGCTGAAGGCCGCCTTGGCCACCCCGGCCACGCGGGCGGGCARGTTGACCACAACGCCGGCSACCTGCGCGATGTTCTCCCCCGCCATCGGCAGCACGGACGACGCCGGCTGCTGTACCAGCGCCGTCTGGGCRCCGATGCCCAGGAAGCCGACGTCCTGGTACTGGAGGCTTCCGTCGGCGGCCTTGGCCTGCCGGCCGTCGGCGCCGATCACCGGCCGGGACGAGAGYACGGGCGTGACCGTGGTGTTGACCGKGGCGCCGCCGCGCTCCACGGTGATGCTGACCTGCCTGCCCGCCGAGGCGCGGATCCAGCCGGTGAGTTCGTCCCAGCTGGTSACGGCCTTGCCGTCGAAGGAGGTGACGGTGTCATTCGGTTTCAGCCCCGCGGCCGCGGCGGGSGTGAGCTTGCAGTCCGCCGAGTCCGGGTCCACGGTCTCGCCGGCCTTGACCTGGCACTTGGAGACATCGGCGATGGTGGTGGTCTGGCTGGCGGTCCCGAACCCCATCAAGAGCACGGCGGTCAACACGACACCGATCAGCAGGTTCATCACGGGCCCGCCGAGCATGATGATGACCTTCTTCCAGACCGGCAGCCTGTAGAAGACMCGGTTTTCGTCGCCGGGGCCGATTTCCTCGTGGGCCAGGGARCGGGCATCGGTTGCCAGCGACTGGAACATGCCGGTGCTGGACGGGCGGACRGTGCCGTCYTCCTTGTTCGGCGGRTACATCCCGATCATGGACACGTAGCCRCCCAACGGGATGGCCTTGAGGCCGTATTCGGTCTCGCCSCGCTTCCTGGACCAGACAGTGGGTCCGAAACCGATCATGTACTTSGTGACGCGGACTTTGAACAGCTTGGCCGGCAACAGGTGGCCGACTTCGTGCARGGCAATGGACACGGCGATGCCGATCGCCACGAAGACGACACCGAGGATAAAGAGGAGGACGGGGCTCATGTGCGTGATCTGCTGCTTCCTAGACGCTTCTGACGGCTAAACGTTCGTGGGTGCGGGCACGTGCCCATCTTTCAGCATCCAATACGGACTCCACCGTCAGCCCGGAGGATCCTGTGTGTTCGCTGAGCACGGCGTCGATCGTGTCCACAATGTCGGTGAAGCGGATCTGACCCGCGTGGAAGGCCATCACCGCCTCCTCGTTGGCGGCGTTGAACACCGCCGGGAAGGTGCTGCCCTGCCGGGCGGCGGCCTTGGCGAGGGCGACGGCGGGGAAGGCGACACCGTCCAGCGGCTCGAATGTCCAGCTGGTGGCTTTGCTCCAGTCGCACGCGCTCGCGGACCCGGGGACCCGGTCCGGCCAGCCGAGGCCCAGGGCAATGGGCAGGCGCATGTCCGGCGGCGAGGCCTGGGCGATCGTGGAGCCGTCGACGAACTGGACCATGGAGTGCACCACGGACTGMGGGTGGACCACRACGTCGATCTTCTCCAGGGGGATGTCGAAGAGCAGGTGCGCCTCGATYACCTCCAGGCCTTTGTTGACCAGGCTGGCGGAGTTGGTGGTGACCATTAGGCCCATGTCCCAGGTGGGGTGCGCGAGGGCATCCTGCGGCGAGACGTCATGCAGCTCCTCGCGGGWCTTGCCGCGGAACGGGCCGCCGGATGCCGTCAGGACCAGCCGGTCCACTTCGGCGGCGGAGCCGGAGCGCAGGCATTGGGCAATGGCCGAATGCTCAGAATCCACGGGGACGATCTGCCCCTCGCGCGCCGCGGCCTTGACCAGGGCGCCACCGACGATCAGGGATTCCTTGTTCGCCAGCGCCAGGGTGGCTCCGGATTTGAGGGCAGCCAGCGTGGGGGCCAGGCCGATGGAGCCGGTGATTCCGTTGAGGACGACGTCGGCGCTGATTTCCGCGATCCGTGTGGAGGCGTCCGGGCCGGTGATGATCTCGGGACGGTAGCCCGTCACGGAAGCCGCGCGGGCGGCGTCGTCGATCATKTCCCGAAGGGCGGTGGCCTCCCCGGAGGCGGCGCCGACGGCCCAGGCGCGGGTGTGCACGGCCTGCCGGGCCAGGAGYTCGAGGTTGCCGCCGCCGGCGCTGAGCGCCACGACCTCAAACAGGTGCGGGGCGCCGTCGACGACGTCAATCGCCTGTGTGCCGATGGAACCGGTGGACCCGAGGAGGACGATTTTGCGCGGCTGCATGGTTCAAGTATCCCGCACGGCGACGGCGACTTAGTTGAGGCGTAACGTGGAAAACGTGGAGTGGACCGCGTGGTTCGACGCGCCAGAGTACGAGTTCGCCCGGCAGGTGCTGCAGCGCGGCACTGCCACCCTCTACTTCGTGGCCTTCCTCTCCTCGCTCAACCAGTTCCCTGCCCTCCTCGGCGAGCGCGGCCTGTTGCCCGTGCCGGACTACCTCGAGGGCTTCAACCGGCTGGGCCGGCCCAGCCTGTTCCGCTGGCGCTACTCGGACCGGCTGCTGCGGACGGTCTGCTGGGGTGGCATGGCGATTGCCGCCACGATCGTTGCCGGGCTCCCCCAGCTCGGCCCGCCGTGGGTTCCGCTGCTCGCGTTCCTGGCCCTGTGGCTGCTGTACATGTCGATTGTGAACGTGGGGCAGACTTTTTACAGCTTCGGCTGGGAGATCCTGCTCCTGGAGGCCGGGTTCACTGTGGGGTTCCTCGGCTCAGACCAGACTCCCCCGCCCCGGACCATCCTGATCCTGCTGGCCTGGCTGGTGTTCCGGCTGGAGTTCGGCGCGGGCCTGATCAAGATCCGGGGCGGTTCCGAGTGGCGGGACCTGACGGCCCTGTACTACCACCACGAAACCCAGCCGATGCCGGGGCCGCTGAGCCGTCAGGCCCATCTGCTGCCCAAGGCRTGGCACCGGCTGGAGGTYCTGGGCAACCACTTCGCCCAACTCGTGGTCCCGTTCTTCCTCTTTGCCCCGCAGCCGYTGGCCAGCGCCGCCGCCGGGATCATCATCTTTACGCAGTTGTGGCTGGTGGCGAGCGGCAATTTCGCCTGGCTGAACTGGATGGCGATCATCCTGGCCTTCGCGGCGGTCAGYGATCCCGTGGCGCACGCCGTGGTGCCGGCACTCCCGCTTGACTGGCACGCCGCGTCCGCAGGAGCGGGATCCGGTGCCGCGTCGGGTGTCGGAAGCCAGGCGCCGCTCCCGTGGCTCGTGGTGGTCACGGTCGCCACCGTGTTCCTGGTGGTGCTGAGCTACCGGCCGATCGAGAACCTCTTCTCCCACCATCARCTGATGAACGCCTCGTTCAACCGCTGGCAGCTGGTGAACACCTACGGCGCGTTCGGCACCGTCACGAAGCGGCGGATCGAGATYGTGGTGGCGGGGACCCTCGAGGAGGAACCAGGGGACGACGCCGASTGGCGGGAGTACGGCTTCAAGGGCAARCCGGGAGACMTCCGGCGSCTGCCGCGCCAGTTCGCCCCGTACCATCTGCGGCTGGACTGGCTGATGTGGTTCCTGCCGCTGCGGACCGTCCACGAAGAGTGGTTCTATGCGTTCCTGGCCAAGCTGCTGGAGGCGGACCGGCCCATGCTGCGCCTGCTGCGCTACGACCCGTTCGACGGCGAACGGCCCCGCTGGGTGCGTGCCAGCAGCTATCTCTACCGGTTCACCACCCGGGCCGACTTCCGTGCGACGGGCCAGCGCTGGAACCGGACCCTGCTGTACGTCGCCATCCCGCCGTCGAGGCTGCCGCCGGAGCGCTGAGGCGCGTTTGCCGCACATGGCCGGAATGGGGTTGCCATTCCGGCCATGTGCGGCGAACCAGTGACACACCCCGGCTTAGACGGACACCTCTTCCTTCGCCGGTGCGGCCTCCAGTGTTGCCTGGCGGCGGCGCAGCCACCACGAGGCGACGAAGATCAGCGCCATGGAGATGTACACCACAAGGGCGAACGGCGAGCCRAAAAGGGCCGTGGGGTCGTTCTGCGACAGCTGCAGCGAGCGCCGCAGCTGCACCTCGAACATCGGGCCCAGGATCATCGCCACCACCATAGGCGCCACGGGGTAGCCGTAGCGGCGCATGAAGTARCCCAGGATGCCCACCACCAGCAGGATGCCGACGTCGCTCGGGGAGAAGTTCACCGAGAACGCGCCCAGGGCGGCGAACACCAGGATGCCTGCGTAGAGGTAGGGCCGGGGGATCTGCAGGATTTTTACCCACAGGCCCACGAGCGGGAGGTTCAGCACCAGCAGCATGAGGTTGCCGACATACAGCGAGGCGATCAGGGTCCAGACCAGCGCCCCCTGGTTTTCGAACAGGAGCGGYCCSGGCTGGATCTGGTAGCGCTGGAACGCCGTGAGCATCATGGCCGCCGTCGCCGTCGTCGGGATGCCGAGGGTCAGCAGCGGCACCAGGACCCCGGCAGCCGCGGCGTTGTTCGCCGCCTCCGGTCCGGCGACGCCTTCGATCGCGCCCTTGCCGAACTGGGCCTTGTTGGCGCCCCTGGCCAGCTTCCGCTCGGCGGCGTAGGACAGGAACGTGGAGACGTCCGCGCCGCCTGCCGGGACGGTGCCGATCGGGAACCCGATGAAGGTTCCGCGCAGCCATGGCTTCCAGGACCGCTGCCAGTCCTCCTTGGACAGCCAGGCGTTCTTGCCCTTGCTGACCGGGATGAGCTCCACGGGCCCGTGCCGSAGCTTGGASGCSACGTACAGCGCCTCMCCSAGGGCGAASAGGCCCACGGCCACSAGSACCATGTCGATGCCGTCCACCAGGGTGGGGTTGTCGAACGTGAAGCGCTGCTGGGCGGTGCTGTCATCGATGCCGATCAGGCCGATGAACAGTCCGAGGGCAAGGGAGGCCAGGCCGCGCAGGACTGAGGCGCCCAACAGCGCACCGACGGTCAGGAAGGCCACCACCATGAGGGCGACGTAGTCCACCGGACCGAGGCCGACGGCGAAGTCGGCCACCACGGGCGCCAGGAAGGTCAGCAGGACCGTGGCGATGGTCCCGGCGATGAAGGAGCCGATCGCCGCCGTCGCCAGGGCCGCCGCTCCCCTGCCGGCCTTGGCCATCTTGTTTCCCTCCAGCGCCGTGACGATCGAGGAGGATTCGCCGGGCGTGTTCAGCAGGATGGAGGTGGTGGAACCGCCGTACATGCCGCCGTARTAGATTCCGGCGAACACGATCAGCGCGGCGGCAGGATCCAGGGCGTAGGTGATGGGCATGAGCAGCGCYACGGTCATGGCGGGACCAATGCCGGGGAGRACGCCGACGGCGGTGCCGACGAACACCCCRCCCAGGGCGTASAGCAGGTAGACCGGCTGCAGCGCSGTGGTGAATCCTTCGAGCAGGAGCATGAAGCTATCCATGRAGGAACGGCACCCCCTCGAGCAGCGGGCCCGGCGGCAGGGATACGCCCAGCAGCCCGCCGAAGACGTACTGCAGCACCAGCGCCAGGACCACGGAAATGATGATCGCCTTCCACAACGGTTTGGCGTCCAGGGACCAGGCGGCACCGCTGAAGAGCACGGCGGCGGCCACCGGCCAGCCGGCSGGTTCGATYAGGAARATGTGCAGCACCACGAAGCCCACGAGTTTGGCCAGGGCCACCCAGTCGGTCTTGGCTGTCACGTCGAGGTCTTCGCTATCCTCGGCCTGGCCGACTTTGCCGCGGAGGACCTGCAGGACCACCCCGGCGCCGCACAGCACCAGCATGCCGCACACGATGTAGGGGAAGGCGCGCGGGCCGATGCCGGTCTCCGACGGCGGGATCGGAATGGATCCCGCCGTCAGCAGCCCCGCGGCGCCCACGCTGACGAACACGAGGGCGAAGAGGATCTCGCCCGTCGGCCGTTTGGCGGGCGTTGTTGCTTGTACGGACATTGTTACTTGACCAGGCCGATCTGGGTCAGCGTGGTCTTGACCTTGGCGATGTCTTCGGTCAGGAAGGTCTTGAAGCCGTCGCCGGCCAGGAAGGCGTCGTCCCAGTTGTTCTTGGTCAGGGTGGACTTCCAGGCCTCGGACGCGTGCAGCTTGGTGACGACGTCGGTCAGCTTCGCGCGCTGSGCGTCGTCGATGGAGCCCGGGGCCACCACGCCGCGCCAGTTGGTCAGCACGACGTCGATCCCCTGGTCCTTGAGCGGCTTGACCCCGGGCAGCGCCGGCGCCTCCGCCTTGCCGGAGACGGCGAGCGCCCGGACCTTGCCGGCCTTGACCTGCTCGGCRTACTCGCCCACGCCGGAGATGCCGGCCTGGACCTTGTTGCCGAGCAGCGCCGCGATGGATTCGCCGCCGCCGGARTAGCCGATGTAGTTCAGCTTGTCCGCCTCCACGCCCTGGGACTTCAGGATCTGCCCGGCCAGRATGTGGTCCGCGCCGCCGGCCGAGCCGCCRGTGATGGCCACSCCCTTGCCGTTGGCTTTGATGTCCGCCACGAGGTCGGCGACGGACTGRTACTTCGACGACGCCGGCACTACGAGGACCAGCGGTTCTTCGGTGAGCCGCGCGATCGGGGTGGTGTCTTCGAGCCGGGTCTTGGCGCCATTGGTCTCGACTGCRCCGACCATGACRTAGCCCATCACCATGAGGGTGTTGACGTCCTTCTCGGTGGCAAGCTTGGCGAGCCCRTTGGTTCCGCCGCCGCCGCCRATGTTGGTGACCTGGGCGGARGAGACCAGCTTGTTGGTCTGCAGGTCCTGCTGGATGGCGCGTCCGGTCTGGTCCCARCCGCCGCCMGGGTTGGCCGGGACGATGATGCTGAGCTTCTTGATCGGGTCGGCGCCCGCGGCCGTGCCGGCAGCCGTGCCGGTTCCGCTTCCAGCGCAGGCGGACATGGCCAGGACGACTCCGGCGGCACCGGCGATGAGGGCGGCGCGGCGGGTGTAGGCGGACCGCGTGAAAGTGGGCCGCGTGAAAGTGGGCCGGGTGAAAGTGGACTGCGTGAGAGTGGACTGGCCAGACATGGTTTCTCCTTGGGCGAATGTGATGCACATCATTGGAATCACGTCACTGACCCTAGGAGCGCCCGGCGACGGGCAACAGAATTTGGCCTTAGAGGTAGTAGTGGTCATATTGGTCACRGCCGCGGCCGTCTTTTTGGCGGGCGGMCGCCGCTGCCGATGGGAAACTTGTGACATGTTTCACAGGATTCCCCTACGGTTCCAGCTGGTCGCATTGCAGCTGGGCATCGTGCTGGCTGTCCTCACGGTGGTGGGGGCTGTGACCATCCGGATGCAGGAGCAACAGCTCCGGGATGCGTACAAGGGCCGGCTGATCGGCGTCGCCGAAAGTGTCGCCCAGCTGCCCTCGGTCATCARCGCGTTCGGAACGCCCTCGCCGGCCCAGACCATCCAGCCSATCGCGGAAGTCATCCGGCAGGCCTCCAATGTCACGTACGTGGTGGTGACAGACCGGCACGGCGTCCGGCAGTCGCACCCCAACCCTGCGGAAATCGGCCGGCCGGTCTCCACCGATCCCTCCGTGCCCCTGTCCGGGGAGATCTACGTGGGCACCCAGACCGGAACCCTCGGCGAGTCCTGGCGGGTCAAGGTCCCCATCTTCGACSGGACCGGSACCGTGATCGGCTCSGCCTCCGTGGGGGTGCTGGAGAGCACGCTGGCCGCCGACCTCCATGACGACATGCCACAGCTGTTCGCCTGGCTGCTCGGGGCCGCGCTCTTGAGCTCACTGGGCGCGATGTACGTCTCGAAACTGGTMTGGCGGCGGATCTACAAGCTTGAGCCCGAGGACATCGCTGCCCTGCTGGAAACGCGCGACGCCATGCTCCAYGGCCTGGGCGAAGGGCTCGTGGCRGTGGACGCAGACGGCAGGATCGCGCTGGTCAATGACGARGCCCGGCGCCTCCTCGGACTGTCAGCGGATATCACCGGGACGCCCGCCGCGGCAAGCCTGGAGCCGGCGGTCCACCGCCTGCTCTCGGCCGGGTCCGCCACGGAGGAACTGGTGCTCTCGGGAGAGCGGATCCTGCTGGGCAAGGTCAATGCCGCCACTGTCGACGACCGCGAAGTCGGCAAGGTGCTGATCCTGCGGGACCGCACGGAACTGCACACCGTCCTGCGTGACCGCGACGGCGCCGTGGACGTAACCCAGGCCCTCCGCGCCCAGGCGCACGAGTTCGCCAACAAACTGCACGTTATTTCCGGACTGCTGGAGCTCGGGAAGCAGGACAAGGCCATYGAATACCTTGGCCGCAGCCACAACGACGCCGTCTTCGCGAACCGGCCGCTGGCGCCCGGAATCACSGACCACGGRGTCCAGGCCCTGCTGATAGCCAAGTCCACAGTCTGCGCCGAGCGCGGCATCGACATTGTGGTCAGCCCGGATTCGGTGTGCTCCGCCGATGACTCRGGCGACGTCATCACGGTCCTGGGCAACYTGRTCGACAACGCCGTGGACGCCGCGGGCTTCGACAGCACCGTGGCCATCCGGCTCGGCGAGAGCGCCGACGGCGAGCGGACCATCGTGGTGGAGGACGACGGGCCCGGCGTCCCCGTTGCGGAACGCGCTAAAGTGTTCGAGCCCGGTGTGACCAGCAAGGAGGCCGAGGGGATCAACAGCCGCGGGTTTGGGCTGGCCCTGGTCCAGCGGGTTGCCCTCCGGCGCGGAGGCCGGGCCGCGGTATCCTCATCGGCATTGGGCGGAGCCTGCTTCTTGGTGGTGCTCAGGACAAAAGAGGCGGAACTACAGAAGCAATGAGCGCCATACGCACCCTCATCATCGACGATGACGTAGCAGTGGCCGGGATCCATCACGGGTTCCTGCTGGCACGCGGCGGATTCGACGTCGTGGCCATGGCCCACACCGGGCAGCAGGGCATCGATCTGGCCGCMGAGCTGGCRCCGGAGCTGGTGCTGCTGGACATTCATTTGCCGGACATGTCCGGCCTGGAYGTCCTGCAGCGGCTGCGCGGGCACCGGCGGCCKGTGGATGTCCTGGTCATTACSGCGTCCCGGGAACTCGATACGGTCCGTGGCGCGATGGCCGGCGGGGTGCTGCACTACCTGGTCAAGCCCTTTTCCTCGCAGGCRTTGAACGAACGGCTGGACGAGTACGTCATGCTGCGGGACGARCTGGCCTCGGGCGCCGCCGGGCCGCTGGACCAGGCCAGCATCGACCGCCTGGTGGCTCCCTCCCGCCGGTCCGCGCCGGCAGAGCCGGCCCAGCCGCCGGGCCAGGCTGCGCTGCGGCTGCCCAAGGGRCTCTCCCGTCCCACCCTGGACGCGGTCATCGAGGCGCTGAAGGCCAGCCCCGAGGACGTATCCGCCGCCGGCCTGGCGCTGCAACTGGGCCTGTCCCGGGTCAGCGCCCGCCGCTACCTTGAGTACCTYGTGGTTCACGGCCATGCCCGGCTGACGCCCCGCTACGGAGCGGCGGGCCGGCCGGAGAACCGCTACCTCTGGCGCCGCTGAGATTGCGGAGCCAAGGATCCARGCGTTGGGCGCCGAGGGTCAGGAGCTGACGTGGCCCGCGCGGCGCAGCGTCGATGCGGCGTGCTTGAGGATGGGCCCGTCGATCATCTTGCCCTTGAACGCGAACACGCCCGTGCCTGCCGCGGAGGCGGCGTCAAGCAGCTCGGCGGCCGCCGAGACGTCGGCCTCGGTGGGCGCGTAGGCTTCGCGGACCACGGCCACCTGGTCCGGGTGGATGCAGGCTTTGGAMGAGAAYCCGGACGCCACGGCGTCACGGGATTCCAGGGCCAGCCCGGCMAGATCCGGGATGTTGACATAGACGGCGTCGATCGCGTCCTTGCCGAAGGCGCCGGCGGCCAGGAGCACAYTGGAACGGGCGTGCAGCGCGACTGCCCGGTAGCTGCCGTCCTCGAACCGGCTGGAGGTTCCGCCGAGCGAGGCGAGMAGGTCTTCCGCGCCCCACATCAGGGCCACCACGTTGGGTTCGGCGGCGATGGCTGCGGCGTTGAGGACKCCCGCGGCCGTCTCGCAGAGGGCAATCACGCTGTAGCCCTGGAGTTCCTTGAGTTGGGCGGCGCTCTCGGCCTTGGCCAGCATGATGTGCCGGTAGGGCGTGTGCTTGAGGCAGTGCAGGTCCTTCTCGAACTCGTCCGTGCCGGCGGGATTGACCCGGATGATGGTGCGGCTCGGGTCCAGTTCCGGGACGTCGCCGGTGGCGCCCAGCTGGGCGAGGATGGCGCCGCGGGCCCGCTGCTTGTCGGCGGGCGCGACGGCGTCCTCGAGGTCCACGATCACGGTATCGGAGCGCTCGGCGGCCTTCTGGTACCGCTCRGGGCGGTCGGCGGGGCAGAACAGCAGGGCAGGACCCATCAGGAAACTCATGTTTCTATTGTCCCCTTTTGCGCGGCTTCCAGCTCGGCAGCCGCGTGSGCCTCGCGTGTCCACATCAGGCAGCTGCGGGCAGCCAGCGCCACCACCTCGCCATGCTGGTTGCGTCCGGTGTGCTGCATGGTCACGATTCCCTGCCCGGGGCGGGACGCGGACAGCCTTTTCCCGGTGACCAGTGTCTCCGTGTACAGCGTGTCCCCGTGGTACAGCGGGCGCGGAAAGGACACGTCCGTCAGKCCCAGCTGGGCGATGATGGTSCCCTGGGTCAGCTGMGGCACCGACTGGCCCACCACGGTGGCGAGGGTGAACATCGAATTCATCAGCCGCTGGCCGAAYGGCTGCCCSGCGCTCCAGGCCGCGTCCAGGTGCAGGGCCTGGGTGTTCATGGTCATGGTGGTGAACAGGACRTTGTCCGTCTCCGTSACSGTCCGGCCSGGCCGGTGSGCGTARACCACGCCCTCCTGRAGCTCRTCGAARTAGAGGCCGCGCTGTTCAATCACCCGGGGGGTGCCGGCAKCGGGGCTTGGGGAGGGCCGGTCGGCGTCGCTCATACAGTCAGTTCCTGGTCTTCCTCRAARAGTTCGGCTCCGGTGGCGGCCACGACGTCCTCAACGGTGACGTCGGGAGCCAGTTCCCGCAGCACCAGCCGGGACTGCCCGGCCTCGGTCACGACGTCGATCACGGCGAGGTCGGTGATGATCCGGTCCACACAGCCCTTGCCGGTCAGCGGCAGCGTGCACGATTCAACGATTTTCGGCTTGCCGTTGCGGTCCACGTGGTCCATCATCACGATCACCTTCTTGGCCCCGAACACGAGGTCCATSGCGCCGCCCATGCCCTTGACCATCTTGCCCGGGATCATCCAGTTGGCGAGGTCSCCRTTKGCGGCCACTTCCATGGCGCCSAGCACSGCSACATCGACGTGCCCGCCCCGGATCATRCCGAAGGAGGCTGCGGAATCGAAGAACGCCGCACCCTTGTTGACCGTGACGGTTTCCTTGCCGGCATTGATCAGGTCCGGATCGATCTCATCCTCRGCCGGGTASGGCCCSACGCCCAGGATGCCGTTCTCCGAGTGCAGCACSACCTCGACGCCGGCCGGAATGTAGTTGGGGATCAGCGTCGGCATCCCGATGCCAAGRTTGACRTACTGGCCGTTGTGCAGCTCCTGCGCCACCCGCGCGGCGAGTTCGTTGCGGTTCCAGCCCTTCGTTTCAGTACCGGGGGCGTGTTCGACGGCGGAGCGCCGGTATTCGTGGCGCACGGCCTCGGGACGGGGCGGCGCRCCCTGGGCGTTGTTTGTTTCCACGGCTATGCTCCTGCCTGGTTTGGTGTGCCGGGGGCAGCCGAAACTGCGACCGTCCGCTTCTCGATGCGTTTCTCCCCCTGCGGGGCCAGRACCACGCGCTGGACGAAGATCCCCGGAACGTGSACGTGCTCCGGGTCCAGCTCCCCCGGCTGCACRAGTTCCTCGACCTCGGCGATYGTGATCTTCCCGGCCATGGCGCACAGCGGGTTGAAATTCATCGCGGTGGCGTGGAAGACGAGGTTGCCGTGGCGGTCCCCCTTCCAGGCGTGCACCAGGCCGAAGTCGGGCGTCAGCGACTCTTCCAGCACGTAGTCGGCGCCGTTAAAGCTGCGGACCTCCTTCGGGGCGGAGGCRATCGCGACGTTACCCTCGGCGTCGTACTTCTGCGGCAGCCCGCCGTCGGAGACCTGGGTSCCGACGCCGGCCGGCGTGTAGAAGGCGGGAATGCCGGCACCGCCGGCGCGCAGCTTTTCGGCCAGGGTGCCCTGCGGGGTGAGGACCACCTCGAGCTCACCGGCMAGGTACTGCCGGGCGAACTCCTTGTTCTCCCCGACGTAGGAGCTGATGGTGCGCCGGATCCGGCCGTCCTTGAGCAGGATCCCGAGTCCCCAGTCGTCCACGCCGCAGTTGTTGCTCACGGTTTCCAGATCCGTGGCGCCGCGCTGGTGCAGCGCCTCGATGAGGGTCACGGGGATGCCGCAGAGCCCGAACCCTCCCACGGCGAGGGAGGCGCCGTCGTGGATGTCCGCGACAGCCTCGGCTGCGCTGGCGACTACTTTGTTGATCATCAGGATCCTTCCGGCCGGCTACAGTCCCAGTTCGCGGGCGATCAGCATCAGCTGGACCTCCGTGGTGCCTTCGCCGATTTCGAGGATCTTGGAGTCGCGGTAGTGGCGTGCCACGGTGAATTCGTTGATGAAGCCATAGCCGCCGAACACCTGGGTGGCGTCCCGCGCGTTGTCCATGGCTGCCTCGCCTGCGACCATCTTAGCGATGGCCGCCTGCGTCTTGAACGGCTTGCCGGCAAGCATCCGGGCGGCCGCGTCGTAGTAGGCCAGGCGGGCCGTGTGGGCGCGGGCTTCCATCCGGGCAATCTTGAACGCGATGGCCTGGTACTTGCCGATGTTCTGCCCGAAYGCGCTGCGTTCCTTGGCGTACTTCACCGACTGGTCCACGCAGCCCTGGGCCGCGCCGACGGCCAGCGCCGCGATMGCGATCCGGCCCTCGTCCAGGATGGACAGGAAGTTGGCGTAGCCGCGGCCCTGGGTGCCGAGCAGGTTGGCTTCGGGGACGTGGACGTTGTCCAGCGTGAGCGGGTGGGTGTCCGAGGCGTTCCAGCCGACCTTGTTGTAGGCCTTCTCCGCCGTGAACCCCGGGGTGTTGGTGGGCACCAGGATGGTGGAGATCTCCTTCTTGATGCTGCCGTCCGGACGTTCTTCCTGGCCGGTGACGGCSGTGACGGTGACGAGCTTGGTGATGTCCGTGCCGGAGTTGGTGATGAACGCCTTGTTGCCGTTGATGACCCATTCACCGCCGCCSAGTTTGGCCGTGGTCTTGGTGCCGCCGGCGTCCGAGCCGGCCTCGGGCTCGGTCAGGCCGAAGCCGGCGAGGGCCTTGCCGGAGGCGAGCAGGGGCAGCCATTCCTCTTTTTGGGCGTCGTTGCCGAAGCGGTGGATCGGCATGGCGCCGAGGGAGACGCCGGCCTCCAGGGTGATGGCGACGGACTGGTCCACGCGGCCGAGCTGTTCCAGCGCGAGGGCCAGGGCGAAGTAGTCCCCGCCCATGCCGCCGAACTCTTCCGGGAAGGGCAGGCCGAAGAGGCCCATGTCCGCCATCTGGGAGACGACCTCGTAGGGGAAGCTGTGTTCCTCGTCGTGCTTGGCGGAAACGGGGGCCACTACTTCGTCGGCGAATTCGCGGACGGTGTTGCTGAGGTCCTGGTAGTCCTCGCTGAGCTCAAAATCCGGCATGGGGGGTGACTCCTTTGTCTGATGTAAATCCGCGGTCTGGTGATGGTGTCTGGTGATGGTKTGTGCTGCTGTTTTTCTGCAAAAGCTGCTCCGTGGCCGCCCGGTCAGAAAGTTTGTTAGTCGGCCGCGCCCATTGCGATCACGGCTTCCTCGATCGTGTCCTCGGCGGCGTTCTCCGCCGGGGACGGAGCATGGACCGCGGGGTGGACGGTGGCGAGCACCTGGTCTGCCTTCACGAGGTCCCCGGGACCGACGCTGATGTGGACTGTTCCCTCGAGCGGCGCCACGAGCTGGTGCTCCATCTTCATCGCCTCCACGGAGAGCAGYACCTGGCCGGCTTCCACCGTGTCGCCGTCGCTGACGGAGACGGACACCACCGTCCCTGGCATCGGCGAGCGCACGGCCGGGTCGGCGGCGCCTTCCTCGCGTTCGATCGCGGCCAGYACCCGGGCGAGCCGGGACTCGCGGGTGAGCACCTCCAGGCGGCAGGACCAGCCCTCGTTGCCGAGGAAGAGCTCGTGTGGGTCGCCGGAGGCCGGGCCGCTCTGGTCCGGTGTTCCCGGGCCCTCAGGCGTCGACACCAGCGCGTATTCCCGTGCTTCGCCATCGAGGGTCAGCTCGGCGTGGTTGCGCTTGGGGAAACGAAGCGATGCCGTGCGTTCCGGCCCGCCGTCGACACTCACCKCCGCGGTGCCCTGCCCGACGGCGCCGGACACCGTCACCGTGGCGACGCCGCCGCCKGGCGTGCCCAGGCTGATCCGCCGCGGGGCAGGCACACCGATCCGCCAGCCGTCGCGCCGGCTCCACGGGCCTCCCCCGGGGTTCCGTGCATCGYGTTCCTCCATCGCAGCGGCGAATACSGCGGCGGCAGCTGCCTCGAAGTCGCCCACGCGGCGGAAAGAGAACTCCGGCATCTTGCGCTCGATCAGGCCGGTGTCGAGCCGGCCGGCGCGGACGTCGGCGTCGYTGATCAGCAGCCGCAGGTACTCGATGTTGGTGTCGATGCCCAGCGCCGTGTACCCGGCGAGCGCCCGGTCCAGGGTGTCCAGGGCTTCGGTGCGGTYCCGGCCCCACGCGATGACCTTGGAAATCATGGGGTCGTAGCTGGAGGAGATTTGGAGGCCCTCGACAAGGGACGAGTCGACCCGGACCTGGCCATCGGCGTGATCGGGCATTTCGTCCAGCAGGACCACCCGCCCCGTGGAGGGCAGGAAATTCTTCTCCGGYACCTCGGCGTAGACGCGGGCCTCCACCGAGTGTCCGGTGAGCACGACGTCGTCCTGGGCCACCGTGAGTTCCTCGCCTGCGGCGATCCGGACCTGCCATTCGACGAGGTCGACGCCGGTGACCATCTCGGTGACGGGGTGTTCSACCTGSAGSCGGGTGTTCATTTCCATGAAGAAGAATTCGTCYGGGGCGTTGTCCGAGACCAGGAACTCSACSGTGCCGGCGCCGGAGTACTTGACGCTGCGGGCCGCGTTGCAGGCGGCCTCGCCGATCCGGGCCCGGATGTCCGCCCCGTCGGGCAGGGATTCCAGCAGCGGGGAGGGAGCTTCCTCGATGACCTTCTGGTGSCGGCGCTGCAGSGAGCACTCGCGCTCCCCCAGGTGGATGACGTTGCCGTGRTTGTCGGCGAGGACCTGGACCTCGATGTGSCGCGGGGTGAGCACGAGCCGTTCCAGGAACAGGGTGTCGTCGCCGAAGGCACTCGCSGCGACCCGGCGGGCCGTGGCCAGGGTGGCTGCCAGGTCCTCGGGGCGTTCCACGATGTGCATACCCTTGCCGCCGCCGCCGGCTGAGGGCTTGATCAGCAGCGGGAAGCCGACGCCGGCCGCGGCCTCGATCAGCTGCGCGTCCGTCATCCCCGGTTCGGCGATGCCCGGGACCACCGGCACTCCGTAGCCGGTGACGTGGTTCTTCGAGCGGATCTTGTCGCCCATGACATTCAGTGATTCCACGCCCGGGCCGATGAAGGTGATTCCGGCTTCGGCCAGGGCACGGGCGAAGTCGACGTTCTCGCTCAGGAAGCCGTAGCCCGGGTGCACGGCCTCGGCCCCAGTATCGCGGCAGGCCTGGATGATGGCCTCGATCTTCAGGTAGCTCTCGGTGGCCGCGGCCGGRCCGATCCGCACCGCCACGTCGGCTTCRCGCACGTGCCGGGCGCCGGCGTCGGCGTCGGAATAGACCGCCACCGAACGGATGCCCAGGGCCCGCAGGGACCGGATGACGCGGCAGGCGATCTCGCCGCGGTTGGCGACCAGCACGGCGCCGAACAGGGGCTTGCGGGGGGTCGAGGGTGCACTCGAGGAAGAGGAAGTAATTGTCATTGCTGGCTCACATCCGGAACAGGCCGAAGGAGGTCTCCGGCAGCGGGGTGCGGGAAACGACGTCGAGCGCCAGTCCCAGGACGGTGCGGGTGTCCGCGGGGTCGATCACGCCGTCGTCCCAGAGGCGGGCGGTGGAGTARTAGGGGCTGCCCTGGTCCTCGTACTGGGCCTTGATSGGGGCCTTGAAGGCTTCCTCGTCCGCSGCGGACCATTCCTCGCCGCGGGCCTCGTACTGGTCCCGCTTCACGGTGGCCAGCACGCTGGAGGCCTGGTTTCCGCCCATCACGGAGATCCGCGACGCCGGCCACATCCACARGAAGCGCGGCGAGTAGGCCCGCCCGCACATGGAGTAGTTGCCCGCGCCGAAGGASCCGCCGATCACCACCGTGAGCTTGGGGACGCGGGCGGTGGCGACGGCGGTGACCATCTTGGCGCCGTTCTTGGCGATGCCGCCCTGCTCGTAGTCCTTGCCSACCATGAAGCCGGAGAGGTTCTGCAGGAAGATCAGCGGGATGCCGCGCTGGTCGCACAGTTCGATGAAGTGCGCGCCCTTGAGCGAGGATTCGCTGAACAGCACCCCGTTGTTCGCCACGATGCCCACCGGGTGGCCGTGCAGCTTCGCGAAGCCSGTGACCAGGGTGGTGCCGTAGTTCTTCTTGAATTCATGGAATTTGCTGCCGTCGACCAGCCGGGCGATGACCTCGCGCACGTCGTACTGGGCGTTGACGTCCGTGGGAACGGCGCCGTAGAGCTCRGCCGGATCCGCGACGGGTTCGACGGCGGTGTCCACGTCCCAGACGGGCGCGGCCGGCCGCGGCAGGGTGGCYACGATGTCCCGGACGATCTGGAGGGCATGCTCATCGTTCTCGGCCAGGTGGTCCGTGACSCCGGAAATCTTCGAGTGCACGTCTCCGCCGCCSAGTTCCTCGGCCGTGACGATCTCGCCGATCGCGGCCTTCACCAGCGGCGGGCCGCCCAGGAARATGGTGCCCTGGTTGCGGACGATGACCGTCTCATCGCTCATGGCAGGGACATAGGCGCCGCCGGCGGTGCAGGAACCCATCACGGAGGCGATCTGCGGGATCTTCGCCGCGGACATCCTGGCCTGGTTGAAGAAGATCCGGCCAAAGTGCTCCTTGTCCGGGAAGACCTCGTCCTGCTTGGGCAGGAAGGCCCCGCCCGAGTCCACGAGGTAGATGCAGGGCAGCCGGTTCTCCAGRGCGATYTCCTGGGCSCGSAGGTGCTTCTTCACCGTCATCGGRWARTASGYGCCGCCCTTSACCGTGGCGTCGTTGGAAATGACCAGGACCTGGCGGCCRTGCACCARGCCGATCCCGGCGATCACCCCGGCGCCCGGGGAGTCATCGTTGTACATGCCGTTGGCCGCGAGCGGCGCGATYTCCAGGAAGGGGCTGCCGTCATCCAGCAGCCGGTCGATGCGTTCGCGCGGGAGGAGCTTGCCGCGGGCCACATGGCGTTCGCGGGACTTTGCCGGCCCGCCCAGCGCCGTAGCGGCGAGCCGTTCCCTCAGTTCGCCGGCCAGGCCCAGCTGGGCCTGGCAGTTCGCGGCAAAGGCGSCGCTTGTCGCATCCACCCGGCTGGCGATTGTCTCCATTGACTGCTTCCGTTCCCTGACCTGAGTGCCGGTTCGGCGGCTACAGCCGCCCGGATATTTCGGCTGATTCCGCAAATATTTCGGTTAGTACCGCATAACTGAGATTTAGGTTAGTCTCTATTAACTGTGATGTCCAACACAGGGATCATTTGCAACGAGGGGATGCGCCGGTGACCGAGCCCAGCCTGACCACCCAGCTTCCKACAGTCCCGGTGGCCTCCGCCCCGACCCTCTCCGGTCCGGTCCCCTCCACCCCGGCCCTCTCCAGTCCGGGCCCCTCCACACCGACCCCCTCCACACAGCGCAGCCAGGCCAAGGCGAACAGGCGGCAGGCCCTCCTGTCCGCGGCCGCCGCGCTCTTCGCCCTGGAGGGCTTCAACCGCGTTTCACTGGAGGATCTGGGGGCCGCGGCCGGCGTCAGCGGGCCGGCGGTCTACCGCCACTTCGCCGGCAAGCAGGCAGTCCTCGGTGCTCTGCTCCTCAGCGTCAGCCAGGACCTGCTCGACGGCGGCCGCAAGGTGGTGGCCGATTCCGACGGCGATCTGGCGGCGCTGGGCGGCCTCGTGGCCTTCCACGTCGACTTTGCCCTGAGCAATCCCGACGTCATCCGGGTCCAGGACCAGGACTTCAGCAACCTTGCCGGCGAGGACCAGGCCGAGGTCCGCACACTCCAGCGCAACTACGTTGAACTCTGGGTGGAAGTGCTGGCTGGGCTGCATGAAGGCACGGAGGCGGCCGAGCTGCGGATGCGGGCACATGCCACCTTTGGATTGATCAACTCGACCCCGCACTCGGTACGCAGCCACGGCCGCCGGGTCGGCGTCCGCCGCGCCCGGCCGCTGCTCGAAAGCATGGCACTGGCCGCGCTCCTGGCACCGGCCGCGCCGCCGGCAGACTGACGCTCCCGCCCGACTGACCAGTCCCCGTCCGGGCACACTCCGCTCCCGGCGTTTTCCCGCTGCGGCACACTCCSGGGGCAGTTTGGCGYGGACACGCCGTCAAYTGGGCCGCCGCCGTCGGGCATGGCGCCCAAAGTGCCCCCGGAGGGAGGCACCGGCKGAGACACCCCGCACACAACAAAGCTGCCGGCCGCTCGTTCCTTTCGGAAGGAGCAGCCGGCAGCCGYGGTGGGCMGGAGCCTAGACCATCGCGAGGACCATGCCCGGATCGGCCAGCATGGCGCCGAGGTCCTGGAGGAACCGTGAGCCCTGCTCGCCGTCCACCAGGCGGTGGTCGAAGGAGAGGCTGAGCGTCATGACCTGGCGCAGGGCGACCTCGTCCTGGTACTCCCACGGCATCTTCCGGACCGCGCCGAGGGCCAGGATGGCGGCCTCGCCCGGGTTCAGGATGGGCGTTCCGGCGTCAATGCCGAAGACGCCGATGTTCGTGATGGAGATGGTGCCGCCGGAGAGCGCCTCRGGGCTTGTCTTCCCGGCCCGGGCCGTGTCCGTCAGTTCCGTCAGGGCGGAGGAGATTTCCAKGAGGGACATCCGGTCCGCGTCCTTGATGTTCGGRACCGTCAGCCCGCGCGGGGTCGCGGCGGCGATGCCCAGGTTCACGTAGTTGAACTGGACGATCTCCTGGTTGGCCTCRTCCCACCGTGCGTTGAGCGTCGGGTGGTTGCGCAGSGCGATSAGCACCGCCTTGGAGACGAGCGTCAGCGGCGTGAGCTTGTACCCGGCGAACGCGCGGCTCGCCTTCAGCCGTGCCAGCAGCTCCATCGTGGGCGTGACGTCGACGGTCAGGAACTCGGTGACGTGCGGTGCGGTGAAGGCACTGGCCACCATGGCGGCGGCCGTGAAYTTCCGCACGCCCTTGATCGGCGTGCGGGTCTCCCGCTCGCCCSRGRCCTGGGGCGCAASGGCCTGCGCCGGCGCACCGGCGAGTTCGTGAGCGGCCGCGGGCTGGTCGCCGCYGGCGAAGTTCTGGACGTCCTCGCGGGTAATGAGGCCATGTTCGCCCGTGCCGGTCACCGCTTCGAGGTCGACGCCGAGATCCTTGGCCAGCTTGCGCACCGGCGGCGTGGACCGAGGACGCTCCCCCGGCGCCGAGGCGGCAGGCTTGGCCTCAACCGGCTCGGCCGCGCGGACGGGTGCAACCTGTTCGGCCGCGCGGACCGGTGCAACTGGAGCAGCCGCCGCCGGAGCTGCCGGGGCTGCGAACGTGCGGGCACGTCGGGCCGGCCGGCCGGAGGCTTCGAGCACGGCGCCGTAACCCACAAGGTTCGGCTCACGCTTGGCCGCGGCCGCGTCGGGTGCGGAGCCTGCGGAGCCGTCGTCCTCAATCTCGAAGGAGACGATYGGCTTCCCGACCTCAACCACGGTGCCGGGCTGTTCGTGCAGGGCCGCGACCACACCGGCGAACGGCGAGGGCAGCTCGACGACGGCCTTGGCCGTCTCCACCTCGGCGATGATCTGGTTGAGGGTGACCGTATCCCCCACCGCGACCTTCCAGGCGACGATTTCCGATTCCGTCAGTCCTTCACCGAGGTCCGGGAGCCTGAATTCCTTGATCATGGTGGCGCTCATCCTTCCAGCCCGCTGAGGGAGTTGGGGCGGCCCATGGCGCGGTCRACGCCGTCGAGAATCCTGTCSAGGCCCGGCAGGTGGTGCATTTCCAGCTTGGAGTACGGGTACGGAACGTCGAAGCCGGTYACGCGGACCGGGGCGGCTTCGAGGTGGTAGAAGCAGCGTTCGGTGATGCTCGCGGCAACTTCGGCGCCGAGGCCGCCGGACTGGCCGGCCTCGTGGGTGATGACCAGCCGGCCGGTCTTGCGGACCGACGCCTCAAGGGTGACGAAGTCCAGCGGAGCCAGGGAGCGGAGGTCGATGACCTCGACCGAAACGCCTTCGTCCGCGGCCGCCAGTGCGGCATCGCGGGCAGTCTTGACCAGCGGACCGTAGGCCACRAGGGTGACGTCGTTGCCCTCGGTGATTACGCGGGCCTTTTCCATGGACAGCGCAGTGCTCAGGTCGACGGTCTCGTCCACCTCGCCCTTGTCGTGGTAGCGCCGCTTGGGCTCGAAGTACAGGACAGGATCGTCGGAGGCGATGGCCTGCTGGATCATGGTGTAGGCGTCCTGGGGGTTGGACACGCTGATCACGCGCAACCCCGAGGTGTGGGTGAAGTAGGCCTCGGGCGATTCCGAGTGGTGCTCCGGAGATCCGATGCCGCCGCCGAACGGGACGCGAATGGTGATGGGCATCTTGACGGCGCCCTGCGTGCGGTAGTGCATCTTGGCGACCTGGCTGACGATCTGGTCGAACGCCGGGTAGATGAACCCGTCGAACTGGATCTCCACSACCGGGCGGTAGCCGCGGTAGGCCAGGCCGACCGCGGTGCCCATGATCCCCGACTCTGCCAGCGGGGTGTCCACGACGCGGTGCTTGCCAAAGTCTTTCTGCAGGCCGTCGGTGACACGGAAGACACCGCCRAGTGCGCCGATGTCCTCCCCCATCAGGACCACCTTGGGATCGTTTTCGAGGGACTTGCGCAGGCCCGAATTGATGGCTCGGGCAAAGGTCATCTGCGTCATCAGCGTGCACCTTCTTCAGAAGAGGCTTCTGCGGGATCGCCGAAGGAAGCCAGGTAACGGGAGTAGTGCTCCTGCTGGCGGTCCAGCCAGGAGTTGGGCGTGCTGTACACGTGCTTGAAGATATCCAGCGGCTGCGGCTCGGGCATGTTGATGGTGCCGGCCCGGAGTTCCTTGGCCACGGCGTCGGCCTTCGCGGCGACGGCGGCCTCAAGGTCCGCGGTCAGCAGCCCCTTGCGGTCCAGCAGCGACTTCATCCTGCTGATCGGGTCCTTGGCGGCCCAGTCCTCGAGCTCGTTGGCGTCCCGGTAGCGGGTGGGGTCATCCGCCGTCGTGTGCGGGCCCATCCGGTAGGTCACGGCCTCGATGAAGGTGGGGCCGCCGCCGTGCCGGGCGCGGTCCAGGGCAATGCGGGTSGCCGCCATGACGGCGAGGACATCGTTGCCATCGACCCTCATGCTGGGGATGCCGAAGCCTGAGGCGCGGTCCGCCAGCTGGATGTGGGACTGCAGCCGGACGGGCTCCGAGATGGCCCAGTGGTTGTTCTGGCAGATGAAGACCACCGGCGCCTGGAAGCTCGCAGCGAAAACCATGGCTTCGTTGACGTCGCCTTCGCTCGTGGCGCCGTCACCGAAGTAGGCCACGGCGACACAGTCGGCGCCGTCGTTCTGGATGCCCATGGCATAGCCGGTGGCGTGCAGGCTCTGCGCACCGATGATGATCTGCTGGGTGGCGACGTTGACCGTGAACGGGTCCCAGCCGGCGGACGCGTTGCCCCGCCAGGCCCGGACAAGGTCTTCCGGCTTCACTCCCCGGCAATAGGCGACACCGTTGTCGCGGTAGCTGGGGAAAACAAAGTCGTCTTCGCGCAGAGCGCGGGCCGAGCCGATCTGGGATGCTTCCTGGCCGAGCAGCGGCGGCCAGAGGGCCAGCTCGCCCTGCCGCTGAAGGGCAGTGGCTTCGGCATCGATCCGGCGGATGGCCACCATGTCCTCGTAGAGCCCGCACAGCTGCTCGTCGCTGACGTCCTGGAGCCAGGAATCGAACTCCGGATGGCTGATGCGCTCGCCCGCCGGTGTGATGAGCTGGACGAGATCGCCGCCCGTCCGCCGCGCTGAATTCTCACTGTTTCCGGGGCCCCCGGCGGAAATGCCGCCCTTGCCCGCGTCGTCGGTAAACACTGTTTGTCCACACCTTCTGACGTCGTCTGACCGGAACTCGCAGGACTCGTGATCCCGCGGCGCGCCAGCCGTCCGGGCGCCGTTGCCCCGGATAATTGTGACCCTACTCACAATGCTCATCAGGCACAACCACCGGYAAAAATACTGAGCATTATGCACTATTTGCTGCCACCAGACCGTGCTAATCTTGCGCATTATGCAACCCTTGGATGGCACTGACACCCGCCTGCTTTCGGCCATGGCGCGGGACCCGCGGCGGACCGTGGTTGCCCTCGCCCAAAAGCTCGGGCTCTCCCGCAATACGGTCCAGGCCAGGATGGCCCAGCTGGAGAAGAAGCACGTCTTCCTCTCCTTCGAGCGGCGCATCAACCCGGCGTCYCTGGGGTACCCGCTGATGGCCTTCATCTCCGTCCACGTCCAGCAACAGAAACTCGGCGCCCTTGCCSTGGAACTTGCCGGGATTCCGGAAATCCTTGAGGGCTTCGGCCTCACCGGCTCCGCCGATCTTCTCCTGCGGGTGGTGGCCCTCGACGCCGAGGACCTGTTCCGGATCAACGGYAAGATCCTGGCCTGCGACGGCGTGGACCGGACCGATACCGCCCTGGCMATGAGCGAGCTGATCCCGTTCCGAATGCAACCGCTGCTGGAACGYGGATCCGCCGACACCTGAGCCAAGTCTCAGGGMCCGGAGCCGCGCMCCGGATCTGTGCTGTACATCTGTGCTCGGGRCATCTGTGCTGTACATCTGTGCTCGGGACATCTGTGCTGGGGGCGGCCGCGGCGCTAGGCTGTGTCCGTTGGGTCCCCCTGAGTCCTTTGGGGCCGCGCAMGCGGCCCTGYGCAACAGGCAGTGGCTGTCTGGACTGCCGGAAAGGCTTGAACCGTGAGCAGCCCCGAGGAACCACACCGCCCGGTACCGCCGCAGCCCGGGCACGAGCCTGCGGCCGGCCACCCGGCGCCCGGACAGCCGCCCGTTCCGTACTACGCGGCCCCGCCCGGACCGCCCGCCAACGGCGCGCCATCCAATTACCCGCAGCCCGCCAACGGCGCCCCTCCCGCCAACGGCGCGCCATCCAATTACCCGCAGCCCACCAACGGCGGCCCTCCCGCCAACGGCGCACCCTCCAATTACCCGCAGCCGAACTACGGGCCACCCGCCAACTACGGCCCGCCGCCCTACTACGGGGGCCCGGGCCAGCCGCCGCCGAAAAAGAGCCGCAAGGCCCTGTGGATCGTGTTGGGGATCGTCGGAGGCGTCCTCCTGCTGGTGACAGTCGGCGTCGTCGTCCTCCTCAACGTGGTGGGCGGAGCCACCAACCACGCCCGGGGTATCGCAGACGACTTCACCAAGCTCATCATCGCCGGCAACTTAAACAGMGCKTATGACAAGTACCTGGATCCGGCCCTGATGGAGAAGATTTCCCGCGAGGAATTCGCCACSGGGGTGCAAAGCCTGGAACTGGACGGCAGCTGCAARCCAAACTTTTCAAGCCTCAACGTCAGCTCGAACAACGGCGCCAACGCGGCCGACGTCGCGGGATCCATTGACTGCGACACCAAGCATGTGGAGCTGGCCTACCGCTTCGAGGGCCGCGACGAGCTGAAAATGGTGAACATCCGGCTGCGGCCGCAGCGCTGACCTCGGAAAACTCTCTCGCAGCCGGCGCCCATCCACAGGCGCAAGTGGTCCGAATCGCCTTCAGAGAGTCCCGCCCGGGACCCCGCTCCCCGGCCGATGTTCCAGTCGGCCCGACAGAAAAGGATTCGGACCATGCGCACTTCACCGAACCGTCTGATCGCCACCGTTTTCGGTGCCGTCTACCTGCTGGTTGGCCTCCTTGGCTTTGTGGTCACCTCCGGCGTGGGYTTCGCCGCGACCGAGGGCGCCAACCTGATCATCTTCGAGGTCAATCCGCTGCACAACGTCATCCACCTCGCCATCGGCGCCGCCCTGCTCTACGCCGGGCTGCAAGGTGTGGCCCTGTCCAAGTCGATCAACACCGCTGTGGGTGCCGTCTACCTGCTGGTGGGCATCGTCGGGCTCTTCCTGCTCAGCTCGCCGCTGAACATCATCGCCCTCAACGGCCCGGATAACGTCCTGCACCTTGCCAGCGCCGTGCTGCTGCTGGGCGTCGGGCTGTCCATGGACAARGCMGTYGCCCCTGCCCGCGCCCGCGTCTAAGGCAAGCGTTCTGYACYGCAACTGATCCACATCCATGCTGGACACCGAYYCCGGGTCCCACCCAGCATCCCGGCCCGGCGTCCCAGTGACGTCGCTCCCCACAACGCGAAAGGACGGGCGAGATGAGTTCTGTTCCGCTGAACACCAATGCACTCCCGGAACAGTTCCCCCAGCCGCGGYTGCAGCGGRRGAACGRYGACAGCGWGCACCCWGGGGCCACGACYGKCCCGGCCGGCGGCRCCACGAAGGCCGCAGCCGTTGGTCTGYTCGCGGGCTTCGCCGGCTTCGGCGCCGGAGCGGTGAACCTGGCAATCGCAGCGAGCCTGCTGCTGGCGCCCGCCTCCGGCGCGGGCGCGCCGCCGGTCAACGGCCTGTCCRTYGCRGCGGGAGCAGCCGCCGGAMTCTGGGGGTGCGCCCTTCTTGCCTGGACAGTCCTGATACTCCGCAAGGGGCAGATACCGTGGGCCGCCGGAACGATACGAGTGCTCGTGGCGGCAGCCTTCATGCACGCGGCCGCTGCGGCCGGGCAAGGGCTGAACGGCGGGTCGCCGGACGGGCAATCGCAGAACGGCAGCTCACTGGTGGTCAGCCAACTTGCCGCGCTGCTGTTGACCCTGATGATCGTGGCGTCCGCAGGCTGGCTGCGCCGGCAGGGCAACGGCACGGACACGTCGGCSGGCARTGGCGCGGCGGCGGGCTCGGACACGGCCGGGCTCCGGCCCGGGCGGCTCCTGCTCGCGGCCTTTGGCTTCGCGGTCCTGGTSGCGGCAGTGGCCACGCCGGGCCTGGCCGCCTCCACGGCGGGCCARTTCGCGGTGCCTCACGGCAGCCACGGGATCCCCGCCCYCGGCGGCCAGCACCACGGYCACTAGGCACGGGGCTCGAGACCGAACCCAAACGCAAGGAGCTCCCGTGCTGATGCACGGGAGCTCCTTGCGTTGCGGCGCCTGCCCTAGTGGTTGGTGGSCTTTTCGGCACCCACACCGGTCAGGGAACGGACCTCCATCTCGGCCTGCTTCGTCGCATCTTCCTTCCGTTTGTCCAGGACCGTGCCGAGCCAGCCGAGGAAGAACGCCAGCGGGATGGACACGATGCCCGGGTTGCTCAGCGGGAAGACGGCGAAGTTGGCGCCGGGGATCATGGACGTCTTCGCCCCCGATACCACCGGGGAGAGCGCAATCAGGATGATGGCYGCGGACAATCCGCCGTACATGCTCCAGACGGCCCCCTGGGTKGTGAACCGGCGCCAGAACAGCGAGTAGAGGATGGTCGGAAGATTGGCGGARGCTGCCACGGCGAAGGCGAGCGCCACGAGGAACGCCACRTTCTGTCCGTTGGCGAAGATTCCCCCGGCGATGGCCAGCAGGCCGATCACCACCACGGTGCGGCGGGCAACCTTGACCTCRGTGCCGGCGTCGGYCTTCCCCTTGGCCAGCACGTTGGCGTAAATGTCGTGCGCGAAGGACGCCGCGGCGGTGATCGTCAGKCCCGCCACCACGGCCAGGATCGTGGCGAACGCCACCGCGGAGATGAAGCCCAGCAACAACGGTCCGCCGAGGTGGAACGCGAGCAGCGGCGCGGCCGAGTTGACCCCGCCCGGTGCGGACTTGATGGTGTCGGCTCCCACGAGCGCTGCRGCGCCGTAGCCGAGCACCAGGGTGAAGAGGTAGAAGATGCCGATCAGCCAGATGGACCACACCACTGATTTGCGGGCTTCCTTGGCCGTGGGCACCGTGTAGAAGCGCATCARCACGTGCGGCAGGGCGGCGGTGCCGAGCACCAGCGCCAGGCCCAGKGACATGAAGTCGAGCTTGGAGGTATCGGACTTGCCGTACTGCAGGCCCGGGTTCAGGACGGCCGGGTTCTTCGCGGTTTCGGCGGCACCGCCCAGCAGGTCAGAGAGGTTGAAGCCGTAAATCGCCAGGACCCAGAAGGTCATGACGGCGGCGCCGGCAATCAGGAGCATGGCCTTGATGATCTGGACCCAGGTGGTGCCCTTCATGCCGCCGATCAGCACGTACATGATCATCAGGACSCCGACGACGATGATYACCAGGGCCTGTCCGCCCCAGTCGCTGATGCCCAGCAGCAGCGAGATGAGGCTGCCGGCGCCGGCCATCTGCGCCAGCAGGTAGAAGAAGCAGACGGCCAGGGTGGAGATGGCGGCCGCKATGCGCACGGGGCGCTGCCTGAGCCGGAAGGACAAGACATCGGCCATGGTGAAYTTGCCTGTGTTGCGGAGCAGCTCGGCSACGAGCAGCARGGCCACAAGCCAGGCCACCAGGAAGCCGATGGAGTACATGAAGCCGTCGTAGCCGTTGATGGCGATCGCCCCGGTGATGCCCAGGAAGGACGCCGCGGAGAGGTAGTCGCCCGCGATCGCCGTGCCGTTTTGGGATCCTGTGAAGGATCGTCCGGCCGCGTAGTAGTCGGCCGCGGTCTTGTTGTTGCGGCTGGCGCGGAACACGATCACCATGGTGACCGCCACGAACAGGGCGAAGATGCCCATGTTCAGCAGGGTGGTGTCTTTGAGGGCGGCGACATTGACCGCGGGAACCATAAGCGTCACTTTGCYGCCCCTCCTACCGGGTTRCCGTGCTTGTCGAATTCGTGCCCTTCGATGCCGTGGCGGATTTCRGCGGCGATGGGGTCGAGCCTGCGGTTGCAGTAGCTGACATACCAGCCGGTGATGGCGAAMGTGGTCACRAACTGGAGCAGGCCCATGATCAGGCCAACGTTGATGTTGCCCCAGACTTTGGTGGACATGAAGTCCACGGCGTAGTCGGCCAGCAGCACRTAGGCGAAGTACCAGAGCAGGAATGCAATGGCCATTGGAAAGACAAAGCTGCGGTGACGTGTGCGCAGTTCCTGGAACCGCTCCGTCGACTGGACTTCCTTGAAGTCCACGGCCGCCTTAGCGGCCGTTTCTTGGGCTTCGTGACCCATCGTTCCTCCTCATTGAGACTGGTGAGCCCACACCGGCTGCTTTGCTTATCGCGGGAAACCGCAGACAATCCCACCCGCCAATGTGACTGTGATCACTCTGTACCCTCGCGCGCGCTGCGTTCCAGAACCCGCGCGGCCTGCGTCGCTCAACGGTCCCGATGCTGCGCCAAACGGTGCCCCGTGACGCCCAAAAGAGCCCGCCGGGCCGCGACGGTAGGCTGGCACCATGCCGGACTCTCCCTTGTTCACCGCCGCCGCAGTCGCGGTGATCGCCCTGGCAATCGCGGTCGTCGTGGCCGTGGGGCTGAAGGTCCTCCGTTCCTTCCGTGACCTCGGCACTGATGCGGAGCGGGCCACCTACAAGACGCTGCATGCGGCGTCCCGCGCCGGCCAGTACCTGCGGACGGGCCTGAACCCTGCCGGCGCGGCCAAGGCCAGCARGCAGCTGCGCACCCTCCTGGGCTGCGACGCCCTGGCCATCACCGACACAACCGGSGTGCTCGCGTGGGACGGCGCCGGCGAGGAACTCAAGCCTGCCCTGATGGGGCTCGCGTCAAAAGTGCTCGACGGCGGCCACCTCGCCGTGATTCCGGCGGGCGAMCTCCAGTTGCGCGCCGYCGGCGAMGGCGGCCSGRCGCTGGCGCCGGAGGTGGAGCGCGCCGTCGTGATCGCCCCGATCAAAGCCGGCACGCGCGTGGTGGGCGTGGTCGCCGCCTTCGCGCCGGCCGCSGGCGCCGGACTGGTCCGCGCCACCGGCGAGGTGGCCGACTGGGTGGCCACCCAGGTGGAACTCGCCGAACTCGACGCCTCCCGCACGCTCCTGATGGAGGCGGAGGTCCGGGCCCTGCGCGCCCAGATCAGCCCGCACTTCATCTACAACTCGCTCAACGCGATCGCCTCCTTCATCAACACCGATCCGGTACGCGCGCGCGAGCTCGTGGTGGAGTTCGCCGAYTTCACCCGCTACTCCTTCCGCCGCCATGGCGACTTCACCACCCTGGCCGAGGAGCTGCGCTGCATCGACCGCTACCTGCTCCTGGAACGGGCCCGGTTCGGGGACCGCGTGCAGGTCAGCCTGCGGATCGCGCCGGAGGTCCTCAGCACCGTGATCCCCTTCCTGAGCCTGCARCCCCTGGTGGAAAACGCCGTCCGGCATGGCCTGGAGGCCAAGGAGGGRCCGGGCCACATTTCCATCACGGCGAACGACTCCGGCGCATTCGCGGAAGTGRCGATCGAGGACGACGGCGTGGGCATGGACCCGGAGCAGCTGCGCTCCGTCCTCGCCGGGCACAGCGACGGCGATCATGTCGGGCTGCGCAACGTCGACGCCCGCCTGCGGCAGGTCTACGGTGACGAGAACGGCCTGGTGATTGAGACCGCACCGGGGGAAGGCACCCTGATCACGATGCGCGTCCCCAAGTCCCAGCCCCGGCACGACGCCTGAGCCGGTCAAAATGACCGCCGCAGTAGGCTAGAGCCATGATTAACGTCCTCGTCGCCGACGACGAGCTCCCCGCCGTCGAGGAACTGGCCTTCCTGCTCGGCAAGGATGACCGGATCGGCGCCATCCACCGCGCCTCCTCCGGCGCCGAGGCCCTCCGGGCGCTCGAAGCCGAGACGGTCGACGCCGTCTTCCTCGACATCCACATGCCGGCCCTGTCAGGGCTGGACATTGCCCGGGTCATTGCCCGCAGCGCACGCCCTCCTGCCGTGGTCTTCGTAACCGCGGACGAGGACTGCGCCCTGGAGGCCTTCGAGCTCGCGGCCGTGGACTACCTCCTGAAGCCCGTGCGCGCAGAACGGCTGGCGAAATCGATCGGTCGCATCAGCGAACTGCTCAAGGACGGCGCCCCGGCCCCCGAAATGATCACCGTGGACCTGGGCGGGACCACCAAGATGATCCGCCGCGAAGACGTCACGTACGTCCAGGCGCAGGGCGACTATGCACGGCTGCACACGGCGGAGGCGAGCTACCTGGTCAGGGTTCCGCTGGCCGACCTGGAACAGCAGTGGGCCGACGCCGGATTCCTGCGCATCCACCGCTCCTACCTGATCGCGCTGAGCCACGTCAGCCAGATGAAGCTGGCTGCGGCGCGGCCCAGCGTCACCGTGGCCGGGGCCGAACTGCCCATCAGCCGCCGGCACCTGCCGGCGGTCCGGGAAAAGCTCGAAGCAAGCCGGATCCGGCCGCAGGCATGACGCGGGTCCGGGTCACGGCGCCCCGAAGCGTCAAGGCAGGAACCGTCACGGCGGGCAGCCCCTCGCCGGGCAGTGCCACACCGAACGGTTCCGCCCTGGCCGGCGGGCACTCCGCGGCGGCCGCACGCGAGGCGGCGGAGGAATCCGACGCCGGCCAGTTGTTCGTCCGCTCCCTCATCCGGTCCCAACTCCGGCTGGCCCTGGTGGTGGGCCTGGGGTTCCTGCTGATCCTGCTGGCCTTCCCGCTCATGCTGGGGCTGGTTCCGGGCCTGGCCGGCTCCACTATTGCCGGCCTTCCCTTCGACTGGGTCCTTCTCGGTGCCGGAATCTATCCCGTGATCGGCCTGAGCGCGTGGCTGTACGTGCGCACCGCCGCCAGGAACGAGGCCCGCTACCGGGACCTCGCCGGCGAAAAGTGAGGGGCACGGGCAGGGTGAGCGGAACGTGAACCCCGCCGTCGGGGTGGCGGCGTTCGCTGCCGTCTCACTCGCCACGGCCGTCATCGGTTTCTACGGGTTGCGGGTCTCGCGCACCACCGGGGACTTCTATGTCGCGTCCCGGACGGTCAAGCCATGGTGGAATGCCTCGGCAATAGGTGGCGAGTATCTCTCCGCCGCGAGCTTCCTCGGCGTCGCAGGGCTCATCCTGCTCTCCGGCACGGATGCACTGTGGTATCCGGTGGGGTACACGGCCGGCTACCTGATGCTGCTCCTGTTCGTCGCGGCTCCCCTGCGCCGCTCGGGCGCCTACACGATTCCGGATTTCACCGAGGCGCGCCTCGATTCGCGGGCCGTCCGGCGCGTCACGAGCCTGGTGGTGGTCCTGGTCGGCTGGCTCTACATCGTCCCGCAGCTCCATGGGGCCGCCCTGGCCATCCGGATCACCACGGGCCTGCCGGCCTGGGTGGGCCCGGTGGCGGTGGTCGGCGTCGTGTGCATCACCGTGGTGGCCGGCGGGATGCGCTCCATTACCTTTGTCCAGGCGTTCCAGTACTGGCTCAAGCTCACCGCACTGGCGGTGCCGTTCGTGTTCCTGCTGTTTGTGCTGGGCGGCAGCAACGCCGCGGCGGCGTCCCCGGCAGCCAACCCGACGGCGCTGGCCCCCGCGGGCCCGTACCAGATCATTTCGCTGCTGGTGGCCCTGCTCTTTGGGACGCTGGGGCTCCCCCACGTCCTGGTGCGTTTCTACACCAATCCGGACGGGCAGTCCGCCCGGCGGACCACCCTGATTGTCCTGGGCCTGCTGTCGGTCTTCTACTTGTTCCCGACCGCGTACGGGATGCTGGGCCGGTTGTTCGCCGCGGACATTGCCCAGAGCGGCCAGGCCGATGCCCTGGTCCTCCTGCTGCCGGGCCGGATGGTCGGCGGGCTCGCAGGAGACCTGCTGACCGCGCTCGTGGTGGCCGGGGCGTTCGCGGCGTTCCTGTCGACGACGTCCGGCCTGGTGGTCTCTCTGGCGGGTGTGATCAGCCAGGACGTGTTCGGCGGCAGTGTCCGGGGTTTCCGGCTGGCCGCACTGATCTCGGCCCTCGTCCCGCTGGGGATCGCGTCGATGACCGAATCCCTGGCGCTGGCCGGCAGCGTGGGGCTCGTGTTTGCCTTTACCGCGTCCACGATCTGCCCGGTGCTGCTGCTGGGCATCTGGTGGCGCGGGCTGACGGACGTCGGGGCCATCACCGGCATGGCGACCGGCGGTGTGCTCTGCGGCAGCGCAATGGTGGCCGGCTCGGTGCTGGGCGCTGCGCAGACGCCGTCGTGGCTGGCGATGCCCGCGGCGTGGACGGTCCCGGCGGCGTTCGCCGTCACGGTCTTGGTCTCCCGGGCCACGCAGGGCCGCGTTCCGCGGACCTTGACGCGCATCATGACCCGGCTGCACACCCCGGAGCGGCCGCTCGCGACGGAGCGGTGACCCGGCGTCAGGCAGGATCCGCCGGCATTCCGGCGTCGGGCAGGATCAGTCGAGGAACCTAGTCGATGGCGGCCATGAGCTCGACGGCGCGCTCGAGGAACGCGTCCACCTGGCTTTCCTCGTAGCCTTCCCGGCCAACGGCGGGGCGGAACACGGCGCGCCGGACGTTGTCCACGCTCAGCGGCTGGTCCTCCTCGAGGTAGCCGATCAGGTCGTGGCACAAGTCGTCGACGTCAGTGGTGTTGTAGCTGCGGGCCTTGGCCTTCGACGGGCGGCGGAAGCGCTCGCCGTCCGGGCGGTGCAGACGCCCGCGCAGGACGCCCGCGAGCCGGCCGATTTCACGCAGCCAGGCTTCCTCGCCGCGTTCGGCAACCAGCTCATCGCGCTCCTGCCGGGCGAGGGCGTCTTCGAGCCGGTCCAGCGCGGCATCCACGCCAGCTGCGGCGTAGCCGCCCTTCACCGGGTCGAAGGACACTGCGCGGACGTCGGAGCTCTTGATGGCGCGGGCGGCCGGGGACGGAGTTTCGAATGACACCCTGGCGCGCTGCAGGAAATCGTCGACCTGCCTGGCGTTGTAGCCATACTGGTTCCGCTGCACGCGGTCAAAAGACGCAGGAATCTGCCGTTGAATGTCCACTGTTACTTTGTTCCTTTGATGCCGTTCGGCTGGTTTGCTCGGCACCATTCTAGGCGCCGGAGGGGCTGGTCCGGGTGCTTCTAGCTGCCAGCGACGGCCGAGAACAGGATGAACGCCGCCGGCGAGGCGAACACAATCGAGTCCAGGCGGTCCATGACGCCTCCGTGGCCGGGGAGGATGCTGCTCATGTCCTTGATGCCGAGCTCGCGCTTGACCATGGATTCGGCGAGGTCGCCGGCGGTGGCCGCCGCCACCATGCCCACGGCGAGCACGACGCCGAACCACCACGGCTTGCCGAGCACGAAGATCATGGCGAGCACGCCTACGATCACGGCCCCGGCAATCGAGCCGGCAAAGCCTTCCCAGGTCTTCTTCGGGCTGATCTTGGGGGCCATCGGGTGCTTGCCCAGGGATGCGCCTACGAGGTAGCCGAAGGTGTCGTTGGCGACCACCAGGAGCAGCAGCGTCGCGATCTGCCACGCGCCGGGCGGGATCACCCCGTCAGGCCAGAGGCCAATGGGGGTCTCGCCGTCGGCGGTGTGCAGGAGCAGTGTTGCGAAGCTGATCAGGAACGGCACCCAGGACAGCGTGAAGACACCTGCGAAGATGCTCCGCGCCGATCCGGCGGCGCCTTCCAGAGTCCGCCACAACAACACCGCCACGCTGCTGACGAGCATGGCAAAGAGCAGGCTCTCGAGGCCGCCGAAGTAGGCAGCGACCGGCATGCCGACCGTGCCGACCATCACCGGGACGATCGGCAGGCGGGTGCCGGCGGCTTCAAGCGCGCGGTAGATTTCCCAGACGCCGAAGATCGCGAAGGTGGTGGTCACCAGGACGAAACCGAGCGGCAGGAACAGCAGGCCGCCGAGGACACACACGAGCATGCCAACGCCAGAGCCGATGGCGGCGGGCAGGTTCCGGCCAGCTTTGGGCGTAGGGTTTTCGCGCCGTGTCCCCCGCCTCCGGGCGCGTGGCCCGGGGGCCTCCTTTGCCTGATCCATCAGACCTCGAGCAGCTCAGCTTCCTTGCGCTTGAGCAGCTCGTCAATGCCGTCCACATGCGCCTTGGTGAGGGCGTCGAGTTCCTTCTCGCCGCGTGCGCCTTCGTCTTCGCCGGCTTCGCCGTCCTTGACGAGCTTGTCCAGGGTTTCCTTGGCCTTGCGGCGGATGTTGCGGATGGACACCTTCGCGTCCTCGCCCTTGGACTTGACGATCTTGACGTATTCCTTGCGCCGCTCGCTGGTCAGCTCGGGAATCGTGATCCGGATGACGTTGCCGTCGTTGGAGGGGTTGGCGCCCACCTCCGAGTCGCTCAGGGCGCGTTCGATGTCGCGCAGCGCCGTCTTGTCGTACGGGGTGATGAGGATCGTCCGGGCATCCGGGACCGCGAAAGAAGCCAGCTGCTGCAGCGGCGTCGGCGTGCCGTAGTACTCAACGATGACCTTGTTGTACAGGCCAGGCGTCGCGCGGCCCGTCCGGATCGAGGCGAAGTCGTCCTTGGCTACCTCAACTGCCTTGTCCATCTTGTCCCCGGCTTCGAGCAAGGTTTCTTCGATCACGGTCTCTCCTCAGAAATTGGTGCGTCCCGGGGGCCGGGGCGCGGCACGTCTTCTTGTGCGCCTGCGGCTTCCGCCCGGCGCGTGTGTCTTCCGCCTAGCGGCGGAAAGGTCCTGAAAACATCCTAGCCGTTGCTACGGGGTGACGACGGTGCCCAGGTCTTCGCCGAGGATGGCGCGGGTGACGTTGCCCTCCCCTTCCATGCCAAAGACCACCATGGTGAGGTTGTTGTCCTTGCACATGGTCATGGCGGTCTGGTCCATCACGCGGATGTCCCGGCGCAGGGCGTCGTCGTAGCTGAGGTGGTGCAGCTTCTCCGCCGTCGGGTCCTTTTTCGGGTCGGCGGTGTAAACGCCGTCGACGCCGCTCTTGGCCATCAGGACGACGTCGGCGTGGACCTCCAGGGCGCGCTGGGCAGCGACGGTATCGGTGGAGAAGTACGGCAGGCCGGCGCCGGCGCCGAAGATGACAACCCGGCCCTTTTCCATGTGGCGGATGGCGCGGCGGGGAATGTAGGCCTCGGCGACCTGGCCCATGGTGATGGCGCTCTGCACGCGCGTTTCCACCCCGGCCTGCTCCAGGAAGTCCTGGAGGGCGAGGCAGTTCATGACGGTTCCGAGCATGCCCATGTAGTCGGCGCGGGAACGGTCCATGCCGCTCTGGGACAGTTCGGCGCCGCGGAAGAAGTTGCCTCCGCCGACGACGATTGCTACCTCGACGTCGGGAACTGCTGCGGCGATCTGCTTGGCCACGCCGCGGACGGTATCCGGGTCAACGCCAAGTTTCCCGCCGCCGAAGACCTCGCCGGAGAGCTTCAAGAGGACGCGGCGCCTGTTCTTCTTTGGCTGGGCTGAAGTGGTGACGGTTTCCATGGTGCCTTCCCGTTGGTGAACTCTGAGTTAGGTTATCGTGCTGGACGCCGAAGGCGGCATTCGGGCCGTGACCGGAACGGGTGCCTCGCGCGTGCATGCAAAAGGGGTGGCCACCATGGTGACCACCCCCTTAGCGTGTCTGACTAATGCCTGACTGGTGTCTGGCCAGCCGCTGACTAGGAACCGACGCGGAAGCGCGTGAACGCGGTGCCCTTGACGCCGGCCTCTTCGAGGACCTGCGCGACGGACTTCTTGGCGTCCTTGGCGAAGGCCTGGTCGAGGAGAACCTCGCCCTTGTAGAAGCCGGTAACGCGGCCTTCTACGATCTTGGTCATCGCAGCTTCGGGCTTGCCCTCGGCCTTGGCGGTTTCCTCGGCGATGCGTCGCTCGGACTCGACGAGCTCGGCCGGAACGTCCTCACGGGAGAGGTAGTTCGGGGACATCGCGGCGACGTGCACGGCGACGTCGTGAGCTGCGGTGGCAGCCGCTTCGCCTTCGCCGTCGACAGCGAACAGAACGCCGACCTGGGCCGGGAGGTCCTTGGAGGTCTTGTGCAGGTAAGCGTCGACCGTTGCACCCTCGATGCGGGAGATGCGGCGGACAACAACCTTCTCGCCCAGGATGGCGCCTTCTTCGACGACAACCTCGGAGAGCGGCTTGCCGTCAACCTCGGTGGCCAGCAGGGTCTCGAGATCGGCAGCGCCGGACTCGACGGCCACGGCCAGGACCTTGTCGGCCAGCTGGATGAACTTGTCAGCCTTGGCGACGAAGTCGGTTTCGCAGTTGACTTCGATCATCACGCCGACGCCGTTGGCGACCTTGGCAGCAACCAGGCCTTCAGCGGTGGAGCGGCCTTCGCGCTTGGTGGCGCCCTTCAGGCCCTTGATGCGGATGATTTCGATGGCCTTCTCGGCGTCACCGTTGGCTTCGTCAAGAGCCTTCTTGACATCCATCATGCCGGCGCCGGTGCGCTCGCGCAGAGCCTTGATATCAGCGGCAGTGTAGTTCGCCATGTGAACCCCTCTGTCTAGAAATTTTATGTGGTGTACGGACCGACAGGACGGCTGCTCACCAGGTGAGCGGCCATCCTGTCGGTACCCCTATGCACCGGAGCGCATGCGGGGAGATCCAGATTTATTTGTCTGACTACTTGGCTTCGTCGGCGGCCGGTGCTTCTTCAGCAGCCGGTGCGGCTTCAGCGGCCGGAGCAGCCTCGGCAGCGGGAGCCTCTTCGGCTGCCGGTGCGGCTTCAGCGGCGGGCGCTGCAGCAGCTTCAGCCTTGTTGCCTTCGAGGAGCTCGCGCTCCCACTCGGCCAGCGGCTCTTCCGGAGCTTCCGTGGTGCCGGTGGCGCGCTGGTTGCGGGCGATGAGGCCCTCAGCAACGGCGTCGGCGACAACGCGGGTCAGCAGGTTGACGGAGCGGATGGCGTCGTCGTTGCCCGGGATCGGGAAGTCGACTTCGTCAGGATCGCAGTTGGTGTCCAGGATGGCCACAACCGGGATGTTCAGCTTCTTGGCTTCGTCGACAGCAAGGTGTTCCTTCTTGGTGTCAACGATCCACAGAGCGGAGGGCGCCTTGGTCAGGTTGCGGATACCACCGAGGTTGGTTTCCAGCTTGGTGAGTTCGCGGCGAAGGAGCAGCAGTTCCTTCTTGGTGTACGCGGAACCGGCGACGTCGTCGAAGTCGATCTCTTCGAGTTCCTTCATGCGCTGGATGCGCTTGGAGACCGTCTGGAAGTTGGTCAGCATACCGCCGAGCCAACGCTGGTTGACGTACGGCTGGCCAACGCGGGTGGCCTGCTCGGCGATGGATTCCTGCGCCTGCTTCTTGGTGCCGACGAAGAGGACGGTGCCGCCGTGTGCAACGGTGGCCTTCACGAACTCGTAGGCACGGTCGATGTAGGACAGCGACTGCTGCAGGTCAATGATGTAGATACCGTTGCGCTCCGTGAAGATGAACCGCTTCATCTTCGGGTTCCAACGGCGGGTCTGGTGTCCAAAGTGGACGCCGCTGTCAAGCAGCTGGCGCATAGTTACGACGGGCATGCCGACGCTCCTTCCGGCAGGTCATTCATGAGAGAGCCCATGGCTCTCTTACCCTGCCAATAGTTGACGGTTGTTTAGCTTTCGCCCGGGGCGGGCGTTGCTCCTGGCATCCACCGCGCTTCCCATCCGTGCCATATGGAACGGACCGCAGGAGGCGCAGTCCTCCGCAGCGGAAGTTTTAGGCTTCTTTTGAGGAGGGCTGGATACGCGTTAGTCAGCCACTGCTCCCCCGCACCCCTGAATGAGGCGTGCCGGCTCGGACAATCTCGATTAACGCGATGAACTAGCGTGAGGGCACAGCAAACTGCTCCACCAAGTGTACTACAGCGGCCCCGCCCCGGAGGACGGTTTTCGCAGGGCAGCGGGCCGGCGAAACAGGGCTTGCGCAGGGGCCTGCGGTCCCGGGCCGGCGGGGCCTCCGGAGGCGCAGGCGGGCCTGCTGAAGGGCGGGCCGGTGGCTGGATTGACTGTCGGGCCGGTGGCCGGATTGACTGCCGGGCAGGTGGCCGGATTGACTGCCGGGCAGGCGGCTGGATTGGCTGCCGGGCTGGCGGGCTGATTGTCTGCCGGGCCGGCGGGCTGATTGTCTGCCGGACTGGCCGCCGGATCCACCCCTGGCTTCCCCCCACTTTCCGCCCGTACCGCTATCCACATAGCCACCCGTGGCAGTTCCACCCGACTCCCCGCCCGGGCAGGCTGGTGCCATGAAGATTCTCCCCGGCCTGGCGGCTGTGCTCCTGTTACTCTCGCCCCTCGCCGCCGATTCCCCCGCAGAGGTTCCTGGGCTTGCGACGTCCACGGTCCGCGGCTCCCACGAGGCAGGGTCTGTCCCGGCACCTGACTGGAGTTGGCCGCTCAGCCCGCGGCCGGCGGTTCTGCGGGCCTTCGATCCCCCGGCCAGGCCATGGCTCAGCGGCCACCGCGGCGTGGACCTTGCGGCGGCCCAGGTTGGCACCCCGGTTATCTCGCCGGCCGCCGGGACGGTGAGCTTCGTCGGGGTCGTGGTGGACCGGCCGGTCATCACGATCGATCACGGCAACGGGCTGCGCAGCAGCTTCGAACCGGTGGCGAGCGCCCTGGCAGTAGGGGCCGCCGTGGCGGCGGGTGACATCCTGGGGCAGCTGCGGGCCGGCCACTGCGGCCCGGCGCCGCCCTGTCTCCATTGGGGCGTCCGCCGCGGCGAGGAATACATCAATCCGCTGGCCTTCGTGATGGATCTCAGACCCTCGGTCCTGCTCCCGCCCCTTAGCTCCGGGCCCGGGTGACGCCGGCCCGAACGGCCGGCCGCAGCTGATTCCGCACGACTGCGCGCACTGTTCCTCCGCGCACTGTTCACCGTGCACAGTTCACCGCGCACGGCCCCTACGGCGGCGAGGCGGTGGCCGCCGCGCACCAGCGGACCGCATCAGCGGACCGCGTCAGCGGACCGCATCAAAGGACCGCGTCAAAGGACCGTGTCAAAGGACCCGCTCAGCGGACCGCCTCACCAAACCGTGTCAGACGATCGCGGAAATGCCTGTGATCGCCCGGCCGGTGACGAGGGTATTGATTTCGTGCGTGCCCTCGTAGGAATAGATGGCCTCGGCATCCGCGAAGATCTTGGCCATCTCGAAGTCGGTCACGATCCCATTGCCGCCGAGGATGCTCCGGCCCAGTGCCACGCTTTCACGCATGCGGGCCGTGGTGAACGCCTTGGCCAGGGCCGACTGCTCATCCTTGGCCTCGCCCGCGTCCTCGAGCTGGGACAGCCTGACCATCATGCCCATGGAGCTGACAGCGTTGCCGAGGATCTGCACCAGCTGGTTCTGGACCAGCTGGAAGGAGGCAATCGGGCGGCCGAACTGGCTGCGTTCCACGGCGTAGCGCCGGGCGACGTCGAAGGCTGCGAGCTGCTGTCCCACTGCCTGCCAGGCCACGGCGAGGCGGGTGACCTTCAGGACCTTGTTGGTGTCGCGGAAGCTGTTGGCGTTGGCAAGCTTGAAGAAGTCCGGCACCACTACGTTCTCCAGCGTGATGTCGGCGTTTTGAACCGTGCGCAGCGAGATCTTGTTCTCGATCTTCGTGGCACTATAGCCCTCGGTCTTGGTGTCGACGAGGAAGCCCTTGACCTGGTTGTCCTCGACGTCCCGGGCGTAGATGACCACCCAGTCGGAGAAGGTGGCGTTGCCGATCCAGCGCTTGGCCCCGTTCAGGATCCAGTTCCCGCCCTCGCGCCGCGCCGTGGTCCGCGTTCCGCCGGCGACATCGGAGCCACCGAGGGGTTCAGTGAGGCCGAATGCGCCGATCTTCTTGAGCGAGTAGATGTCCGGGAGCCAGGCGTCCTGCTGCTCCTGGGAGGCAAGGGCTTCGATAGAGCCGGTGAACAGCCCGTCGTGGACACCCATGAAGGTGGCGATCGACGTGTCCGCACGGGTGGCTTCGGCGTGCAGGATTCCGGCGAACAGGTTCGAATAGCCCTGCCTCCTGACCGGGCTGACCAGGTCGATTTCGGCAAGCTTCGGGATCAGCTCCATCGGGAACTCAGCGCGATTCCAGCAATCCACGGCGATCGGCTTGACCTCGCGGGCCAGGAACTCGCGGACCTCGGCCAGCCTGTCCTGCTCCTTGGCACTGAGGAGCTGCTCGAAAGCGAAGAAGTCGCCATCGGCGTAGGGCAAGTTGTGGATGTCGATTGCAGCTTTGGACATGATGTTCCTTCACTCGTGGTCAGCGTCGACCTAAAGGACGCGGGGCTTCGCGCCGGCGATATGTTACTGGTCAGTAACATATCGCAGTTTGGAGGCGCCTGCAAGCGCCCGCTCGCCCACGAAAAAGGAGCCGTGGCCGACATCGTACGTCAGCCACGGCTCCGCTTTTTCGTGGGGGTTGCGGGCTCCGGATGAGGAGAATTCCGCAGAATGGTAGGGCTACTCGGACTTGAACCGAGGACCTTAGGATTATGAGTCCCGCGCTCTAACCAGCTGAGCTATAGCCCCTTGCGCCCGGAACCAGGCCTGGCCCGCGGGGGCCGGATTGATTCCGGGCAAAAATACTCTAGCAATAGTAGACGCATCACACGTGCAGGCGGCCACCGGAGAGCGCCCAGCCCGCAGGCGAAGCGTCCACCTACGGCCTGCCGAGCCCTCAGCCGGACCGCCGCAGACCGCCGCAGACCGCCGGAGGCAGCCTGCCTAGACCACCAGGTCGTCGTAGCTGGCGCCCCGGTAGATGTCCTCAAAGGTCTGCAGCGTGCGCGCGATGCCATGGTTCTCCACCATTTCGCGGCTGGTCTTGCCCATCGCCTCGCGCTCGTGCGCGGGCAGCGAGAAAACGCGCTCCAGCTTTGCGGCGAGGTCATTGCTGTCGTTGGGCGTGAAGAGGAAACCGTTTTCCCCTTCGCGCACCAGGTGCGGCAGCGCCATGGCGTTGGCCAGCAGGACCGGCGTCGAGGCCGACATCGCTTCGAGGGTCACGAGGGACTGGAGTTCTGCCGTGCCGGGCATGCAGAACACATCGGCCGTGATGTAGGCCCTGCGGAGGTCCGCGTCGCTGGCCAGTCCGAGGAATTTGACCCTGTCCGTCAGTCCGAGGCGGGCCACCTGGGCCTCGAGGGCCGGACGGACTTCCCCGCCGCCAACGATTTCCAGGTGGATGTCCAGGTCCTTGGGCGTTTTAGCCAGGGCGTCGATCAGCACGTCCACATGCTTCTCCTCGGCCAGGCGGCCGGCAAAGAGTGCGGTTGGGCTGGCATGGCGCTCCACGGTTTCGCCGGGACCCAGCTCGTAGGCGGAGGCATCGATGCCGTTGGAGAGCGGCAGGACCTTGCGGAGGAAGGCATGCTGGTGCATGGCCTTGGCGGCGAGCGGAGTGGGCGTGGTCACCACATCGGCCTGGCCCATCACCTTGCCCATGTCCTTCCAGGAGATGCGCCCGATAATGTCCTTGAACCATTGCGGGAACGGCAGGAAGGGGTTCAGGTTTTCCGGCATGAAGTGGTTCGTCGCCACTACCCGGATCCCGCGCTTCACGGCCTCGTAGAGGACGTGCTCGCCAATCATGTAGTGGCTCTGGATGTGCACCACGTCCGGCTGGATCCGGTCGAACAGGAGTCCGATTTCCTTCTTGATCTCCCAGGGGAAGGTGACCCGGAAGTACTCGTGCGTGGGCACGGAGTGGGAGCGCAGGCGGTGGACGGTGGCTTCCTCGCTGAACTCGCTGTAGCTCGCGCCCTTGCCCGGGCGGCAGGCCAGGACGTGCACTTTGTGTCCGCGTGCCGTCATACCCTTGGCGAGGCGGTAGCCGAACTGGGCCGCGCCGTTGACGTGGGGCGGATAGGTGTCAGCGGCAATCAGGATGGTCAGCGAGGGCTGGTTGTCGGACTTGGTCACGTGAAGAGCTCCTGGTGGTCGCTGTGCGGACAGCTGGATCAATGGCGGCCGGCTGGCGGTCGGCGCAGGCGCGCCGGGCCTGCAGCCGAAGTCTGGACTGATGCCCTAGGACCTGCCCGCCGCCTTCCGCGCGTCCTTCTTGCGCTTGGTGACTTCCGGGTGGTGCCTGGAAAGGGCTATGACTCCCACGATAGCAAGCAATGCGGCCGTCCCCATGGCAATAGCCGTCACAGGCTGGACATCCGGGCGCAGTTCGCCCAGGATCACGATGCCGATCGCGATGCCTACAATCGGGTCGATCACAGTCAATCCGGCGATCACAAGGTCCGGCGGTCCGCTGGAGTAGGCGTTTTGGACAAACCACGATCCCAGGGCGCCGGCAGCAATAATCGCAACCACGCTGTACCACGGCACATTCAGCAGGAACTGTCCGTTGGGATCGAGCAGATGCCTGCCAATGATGCGGGTCAGGACAGCCACGAAGCCGAACAGGACGCCGGCGCCGAGGATATAGACGAATGCGCTCAGGCGGTGCCTGAACAGGATGGCGAGTGTGCCGAAAAGCCCCACAGCCAGGGCAAGAAGCAGCACGATGGTCAGCTCGTCCGAGGCACTGACGTTGTGGTTCTCCTGGGTCGCGTTGACGGCCAGCAGCACGAAAAGCGCTGAGCCGGTCACGCAGCAAGAGATCGCCACAACCGTTGCCCGGTTCATACTCAGGCCCTGGTCCTTGGTGTTGACCACGGTGGTGATGACCAGCGCAATCGCGCCGATCGGCTGCACCACCGTCAAGGGGGCCATGACGAGGGCGACGGCGTTCATCGCCATCCCGGCGCAGAGCAGCAAGAGCCCGAAAACCCAGCGCGGATTGCGGGCGAGCCGCAAGAGGCCGTGGCTGCTCAGCGCCAGGCCGCCGGTATCGGCCTTGACCGCGCTGCCTTGACGCTGGGCGCCAAACGCCAGGCAGAAGGCGCCGAGGACCGCAAGCAAAACCGCAAGCCAGACCATCAGCGGGTGCCGCCGTCGTGCTCGCGGAGTTGCCGGCCCTTGCCAATGATGGCCCAGACGTAGTTATAGGCCGCGATCCAGTGCCCTACCAGGCCCAGGCCCAGGAAGATCCACGCGAGGGTGGCGTAGACCTCGGCGGCGGGCACCGGGAGTTTGGACAGCACCAGCAGCGGTGTGCCCACGAGCAGCAGGCCCGTGCGGATCTTTCCGATGCGGCTCACCGGCAGGTCCGGGTGGCCATGGAAGTAGAACAGGGACAGGGCCAGCAGGACCGCGTCGGGGACCAGCAGCGCGGCGAGATACCACCACTGGACGACGCCGGCGATCACGAGGGTGACCGCTACGGCGATCAGCGACAGCCTGTCGGCGATGGGGTCCATGACCCGTCCGAGGTTGGACATCTGGTTGAAGCGGCGGGCGATGTAGCCGTCCACCCAGTCGGTGCTGGCCATGATGGCGAGCACGAGGGCACCGTAGCCGTACGCGTGCTCGGCGAGGACCAGCCAGATGAACAGGGGAACGCCAAGGAAGCGCACCACCGTCAGGACATTGGGAACCGTGAAGACCGCATCGCGGTGGACGAGGGGCTGCCCGGGGCGGGCGCCAGCGCCGATGAACTTCATCGATTCCCCCTTTCCGTGGACGGCAACGGTTTGGCGTTCGGCTTCAGGGGCCCGCCTATCCCTTCATCAGCCTGCGCACCAGGACCGCAAGGGCGGCCCCGGATGCGGCGAGCACAGCAAGAGGCTTCCAGCGCTGCATGATCTTGGCCGCAAGGCCCTGCCCGTCAGCGGATGTGGGCGACCACGACGAGGAGCGGGCTGAGGAGCGGAGGCCTGCGATCTTGTCGCCGAGCTGCTCCTTGCCGTCCTGCAGCCGGGCCTGGGTGACGGCCAGCAGGCTCTGGGCCTGGGTCTTGACATCGAGTTCCCGGCCGAGGTTGTCCCGGACTTCGGTGAGATGCGTGCGCCGCTGATCCAGCCGGCGCAGGAGTTCGGCCTCTGTGAGGACGGGCCCGAGGTCGGGCTTCGCGGCAGCCTGGGCTTCCTTTTCCGCCTTTGCCTTGGCAGCAGCGGCTTCCTTGGCGGCCTTCGCGGCTTTGTACTTTTCGGAGTTCGGGTCCAGGACCGAGGCGTCGAAGGCGGAGCCTTCCTTGGCGATGCCGAGATCATGCTTGAGTCCCCGGATGGTCTCCTCGGGGACCAGCGGCATGAGCGCCTTGAACTTCCTGAGCCCGATCAGCGCCCCGATCACGGCGATGACCAGGCAGACCGCACAGACCAACAGGGCTGCGAGCCATGCCGGCATGATCGTGGCCAGACCCATGATCGCGGCCACGACGAGTCCGATCACCAGGAGCGCTACGAAGACCAGGGCGACGGCGAAGAAGGCGCCGGCGACGCCGAGCTTGACTCCCTTGCGCTTAAGTTCGGCCTTGGCCAGAGCAATCTCGTCATTGAGCTGTCGGGGCGCCAGCGTGAAGATTGTCTTTACGGTTTGCGGGAGCTCGGAGATGCGCAACCCGCTGTTTGTCCCGCCGCTGTGACGTCCGCTCATCGGTCCCGCCTAACTGGTGCCATCCGTCGATCCGCTACCGCGGGCTTGCCGGGTCTGGACAGCTTCGCACAGACCCCGGTGTCAAAACTATCATTTCGGCTCGTGGGAGGCCTTTTCGGGCAAGGCGTGGCGCGCCCGCCCAACCACCCGTCGGGCAGGTGTGCGGGCCCTAGGATGGACCTCTGTGAGCACACCCCCCAATCCCGGTGATTCCCTGACCCGCCGTCGTAAATTCCTGTACATCCTGACGCTCGGCGCGTTGACGGCCCTCGGGCCGTTCACTGTGGATCTCTACCTGCCTGCGTTCCCGGCCCTGGAAGACAGCCTTGGCGTCTCCGAGGCCGCTGTGCAGCTGACGCTCACGGGGACGACCATCGGGTTCGCGCTGGGGCAGCTCGTAGTGGGCCCGCTGAGCGACAAGTTCGGCCGGCGGCTGCCCCTGATCCTGGCGACGGCGGTACACATCACGGCATCGCTGGGCGCCGCCCAGTCCACGGACATTGCCACGCTGGGCTTCTTCCGTATCCTGATGGGCATCGGGGCTGCCGGCGGCGGCGTGGTGGCCATGGCCATGGTCCGGGACCTGTTCAGCGGCTACGCCATGGTGCGGATGTTCTCTCGGATGGCCCTGGTCAACGGCCTGGCCCCGATCCTCGCCCCGGTGATCGGCTCCCAACTGCTGTTGCTGATGCCTTGGCCGGGCATCTTCCTGTTCCTGGCCGCCTACGGGACCTGCGTCATCATCGCGGCCCTGTTCGTGATCCGGGAGACCCTGCCACCAGAGATGCGCGGCAAGACCGGGATGACCGCGCGCCAACGCTACAAGGTGCTGTTCTCCGACCGGATCTTCGTGGGCCTGCTGCTGGTGGGCGGCATGAACTTCGCGGGCCTCTTCGCCTATCTCTCCGCCTCGCCGTTCCTGTTTCAGAACGTCTACGGTTTCACGCCCCAGCAGTACGGCCTGCTCTTCGGCATCAACTCCCTCGGCATCGTGGCGGGTGTTCAGACCAGTGCCCGGCTCATCAGGCGCGTCCCGCCGCAATGGATCCTGGCTTGCTCCACCGCCTGGATGTTCGTCATGGCCGTCCTGATCGTCATCTTCGACCAGCTCGGCTTCGGGCTGTGGGGCGTCCTGGTGCCCCTGTGGTTCTACATCCTCGGCGCCGGCTTCACGTTCCCCACCGTGCAGGTGCTCGCCCTGGCCAAGCACGGCGCCCAGGCCGGAACCGCGGCGTCGCTTCTCGGCGCGGCGACCTTCATGATGGCGGGTCTTGTCTCCCCGGTGGTCGGCTGGCTCGGCGTCGGGTCCGCGACCCCCATGGGCGCCGTCCAGGCCGTCTGCATCCTGCTGGCAGCCGCGGCGCTGTGGCTGGTCGTCCGCCCAAGTACGGTCCCCCCGATCCAGTAACGGACTCCCGGCGGCCGCCCCGGGGGGGACATGCCCATTCTTCGAGGCCTCCCTGCGGGACATGCCCGTTTCTTCGCAGCTCGCCGCGAGGGACATGACACCCGCGGGGACATCGATTAGAACATGCCCATTCTTCGAGGCCTCCCCCGCGGGACATGCCCATTCTTAGCGCCGAGGACTGGGCACGGGGGCATTATGTCCACTCGCCAGGGCCGGGACTGGGCATGTCCCCCCGGGCCCTTTTCGGAACTGAGCACCCACCGGGCATGGACAGGACATGCCCGTTCTTAGGGCTCCCCAGAGGGACATGCCCATTCTTGGAGGCCTCCCCCGCGGGACATGCCCATTCTTGGCGCCGAGGACTGGGCACGGGGGCATTATGTCCACTCGCCAGGGCCAGCACTGGGCATGTCCCGCGGGCACCCCTGACATAGCGAGCCGTCGCCCCCTGCCCCCGACACACCCGCACCCTGTTCGACGTCCGCGGCGGGCGATAAAGTTATTTCATGCCCGACAGGCAGGACCACCAGCCCCTTCCGGCCACATGGCAGCGGTGCGACTCCGGAATCCTGCCCCTGTGGTGGGATCGGTTGTGCAGCCAGACCAGTCCGCAGTCGGCGGCCCTGTACGCCTCCGGGCTGTTCACCGAAGACCGCCGGCGCCCGATTGCCCAGTGGTACAACCCCGCGTATGACTCCGCCCTCCTGGTGGCACCGGAAAGCTCCCCGGAATGGCCGGTGCAAAGGTTCGGCATCTTCTACGCGCCCCCGGGCGGCGGATTCACCCAGGTCCATTCGGCGCCGCACGAATGGCACCCGCGCGAGCCGCGGAAGTCCCCCACGGAGCGGGAGGCCTTCGAGGCCGCCGTCGCCGAGGCCCAGCGTTTTCTCCAGGTGGAAATGTACTTCGTCTGAGCCGGCAAAGGCCAGCACAAGCCCCGGCAGCCGCCAACGGCCACAACGAAAACAAAGCAGCGCGACAAGAACCAGGGAAATAAAAAAGGTCCCGCGGCGGGTTTTCACCTGCCGCGGGACCTGTCCGCTCCTCCTGCTGGACTTGAACCAGCAACCCTTCGATTAACAGTCGAATGCTCTGCCAATTGAGCTAAGGAGGAATGAAGCAGGTATGACATTAGCAAAGGTTTCGCCGGTAGGGAAATCGGCGGCGGGGCCAGTGCCGGCAGGACGCGAAATACCCCCTCCGGGTATAAAAAAGTCCCCGTTCCGGAACCCGGAACGGGGACTGCGCGCTCCTCCTGCTGGACTTGAACCAGCAACCCTTCGATTAACAGTCGAATGCTCTGCCAATTGAGCTAAGGAGGAATGAAGCGGGTATAAGCCTAGCAAACACCAGCCCGGGAAACGAAATCGGCGGCTCAGGCGTCCGCGCGCAGGGACCGCCGCTGCATCTCCAGCTGCATGAGCTCGCGATTGAGCCGCTGGAATTCCTCGGGATCGGCCGAGGCGTCCAGACGCTGCAGCTGGCCCATTTTCTCGGCCTTCACCCTGGTGATCTGGAGTTCGAACAGGCGCGCGAGAATGTCCTTGCAGTAGCGCTGGACGCCCTCGGGCGTGCTGGCCGGCAGGGGCACGACAGCGAGTTCGGACACGAGCGGCCGCAGCGGCTCGGGGACCTCGTGGAGCAGCTGCTCCACCCAGCGCACCGGGTCTCCGGCGAACGCCAGTCCGGCGGCACGGATGGCCTCGTGGATGGCGAGGTAGGCGGGCGTGGAGAACCGCGCTTCCGAGAAACGCTGCCACGTTTCGCCCACCAGAATGCCGGGCTCCTGCAGTGCGACTTCGAGCGCCTGGCGCTCCATCGCTGCCACGGGATCCCGCGGATCCGGCCGGTTGAAGGACGGAAGCACGTCCGACGGCGGCAAGGGGGCGACACCCGGTCCCGGCCCCGCAAAGCCGCGGCCGGACCCGGCATAGCCCTGCCCGCCGCCTTGTCCCGGCGCGTTCCCGTGGCCGTGGCCGGTGCCCGGCGGGGCCGAGGCAGCCTGAGCGGCACGCTTTGTCGCCGCTCCGACGGCCCTGCTGACCTCCTCGACCGGCATTCCCAGCCAGCCGGCCAGCTCCCGGGCGTAGGCTGGCCGGATACCGGCGTCGCGGATTTGGGCCACCACGGGCGCGGATTCGCGCAGGGCAGCGATCCTGCCCTCCACGGTGTCCAGGTTGTGCCGTTTCAGGGTGGCCCGGATGGCGAACTCGAACAGCGGGCGGCGGCTCGCGATCAGGTCCCGGACGGCGGAATCGCCCTTGGACTGTCGGAGTTCGCAGGGGTCTGCGCCGCTGGGCTCCACAGCCACGAAGGTTTGCGCGACGAACCGCTGGTCCTCTTCAAAGGCGCGCAGGGCGGCCTTCTGCCCGGCGGCGTCGCCGTCGAAGGTGAAGATGACCTCTCCCCCGCTGCCGTCGTCGGAGAGGAGCCTGCGGGCGACCTTGATGTGCTCGGTGCCGAAGGCAGTGCCGCACGTGGCCACGGCCGTCGGGATGCCGGCCAGGTGGCAGGCCATGACGTCGGTGTAGCCTTCCACGACCACGAGCTGCCGGTCCTTGGCGATGTTTCGCTTGGCGAGGTCGATCCCGTAGAGGACCTGGGATTTCTTGTACAGCGCGGTTTCGGGTGTGTTGAGGTACTTCGGGCCCTGATCGTCCTCGTAGAGCTTGCGGGCGCCGAAGCCGATGGTGTCGCCGGCGATGTCCCGGATGGGCCAGATCAGCCGGCCACGGAAACGGTCGTAGATTCCCCGGCCGCCTTCAGAAAACATGCCGGTGAGTTTGAGCTCGGGGTCGGTGTAGCCGCGGCCGCGGAGGTGCTTGAGCAGCGAGTCCCAGCCCTGCGGCGCATAGCCCACGCCGAACTGCTCCGACGCGGCACGGTCAAAGCCCCGCTCGTACAGGAAGTTTCGGCCCTCCGCCGCGCCCGGGGTGAGCAGTTGGGCGCGGAAGTATTCGTCGGCGATCTTGTGCGCGTCCAGCAGCCGCTGGCGCCGGCCGATGTCCTCCCGGTTGGGTCCGGAGCCGCCGTCCTCGTAGTGGAGTTCGAAGCCGATCCGGTGGGCCAGCTTTTCCACGGCCTCGTGGAAGGAGGTGTGGTCCAGCTTTTGGACGAAGGAGATGACATCGCCGTCCTCGCCGCAGCCAAAGCAATGGTACCGGCCAACCTGGGGCCGGACGGTGAAGGAGGGTGAACGCTCGTCGTGGAAGGGGCACAGGCCTTTGTAGGACCCCAGCCCGGCCCCCTTGAGCGTCACGTAGCCATCGATGACTTCCTTGATGTCCGTGCGCTGGCGTACTTCGTCGATGTCTTCGCGTTTGATCAGGCCGGCCACAGTGCCATCCTAGTCCCCGGGTACGACACCGGTCCGCCGGCCACGGTCCCCGTCACCACAGCGACGGCAGGCTGCCCACGAGGCGCTCGTACATGGCCAGGGCCGAGCCGTCGGTCAGCGATGCGACCTGGTCGATCACGACGCGCAGCCGCGCGCCGTCGTCCGCGGCGTCGCGCCAGTCGGCGGCGAACATCGGCTCCAGGTGGCGGTCGCCCGTGGCGCTGAGGGCGGTGACGAGGGCGTGCAGGACCTCGCGCTGGCGCTCGTAGATGGGCTGCCGGTGTTCGGTGGTCATCACGAAGGTGGTGGCCAGGCCCTTCATCACCGCGATTTCCATGACGGTGTCATCCGGGACGATCAGCTCGGCGTTGTAGCGGGTCAGGTTTTCCGGGCCGTAGACGGCGCGGGTGGCTTCCAGGGCGCTCTGGCAGAAGCGGCCGATGAGCTGGCTGGTCATGTCCTTGAGCGCCGCCATGGCTTTGCGGCTGCCGTCGGCCTCGCGCACCCAGACGTTCGTGGCTTCCAGCCGGGCCAGGGCCGCGTCGATCGCGGCGGGTTCGTTGTGCGGCAGGTACCACTGCTTGGCGTAGCCGACGACGCGGGCGCGGTGGTCCGGGTTGTCCATCCAGCGCAGCTGGAAGTGGCCCGCGACGATCGCGTCCTCGACGTCGTGCACCGAGTAGGAGATATCGTCCGCCAGGTCCATGACCTGGGCTTCGAGGCAGGACCGGCGTTCCGGGGCGCCGTCGCGGATCCAGCCGAAGATGGGGAGGTCGTCCTCGTAGGCGCCGAACTTGCTGGTCCGCTCGCCGTGGATGACGGGCGCGTTCACGGCGGACCACGGGTACTTGGCGGCGGCGTCGAGGCTCGCCCGGGTCAGGTTCAGGCCGGCAGGCCGGCCGTCCGCGGCCAGGACCTTCGGCTCCAGCCGGGTCAGCAGCCGCAGCGTCTGGGCGTTGCCCTCGAAGCCGCCAATTCCATGGGCGACCTCGTTGAGGGCCGATTCGCCGTTGTGGCCGAAGGGCGGGTGGCCGAGGTCGTGGCTGAGGCACGCAGTGTCCACGACGTCGGGGTCGCAGCCGAGCGCGCGGCCCAGCTCACGGCCCACCTGGGCCACCTCGAGGCTGTGGGTGAGCCGGGTCCGGACGAAGTCGTCAGTATCGGGGGCCACCACCTGGGTCTTCGCGCCGAGCCGGCGCAGCGCCGAGGAGTGCAGGACCCGGGCACGGTCGCGCTCGAAGTCGGACCGGTAGGTGCTCTTGGGCGGCTCTTCGACCCAGCGGGCGGAGTCGCGGGAGGTGTAGCCGTCCAGGACGGGGGCGGTGGTCCGGGTCTCAGCCACCGGAGACGTCCAGTTCGGCGAAGGAAATGTCGCGGGTCTGCTCGTCATCCAGCGTCCGGTTGAGCAACCAGTCCTTGGGCAGCGCGGGCTTTTTGGGAGAGCCGGCGCGGCCGCGCGGGCCCTCGGCGTCGTTTCCCGGATACGGTGAGTCGAGGTCCAGCTGGTCCAGGGTTCCGCGCAGCACCTCAAGGCTGGTGACGAGCGCAAGTTTGGTCCGCAGTTCGCTGCCGACCACATAACCCTTGAAGTACCAGGCAATGTGCTTGCGGATTTCGCGCAGGGCCTTGCCCTCATCCCCGAACGTCTCGACCATGAGTTCGGCGTGCCGGTACACGCTCTCGGCCACCTGGCGCAGATCCGGCCGGTAGCGCTGCTCGCTGCCTTCGAACGCGGCCATGAGATCGCCGAACAGCCACGGCCGGCCCTGGCAGCCGCGGCCGACGACGACGCCGTCCACTCCCGTTTCGCGGACCATCCGGACCGCGTCCTCGGCGGACCAGATGTCACCGTTGCCCAGGACGGGAATGTCCGGCAGGGCCTCGCGCAGCCGGGCGATGGCGGACCAGTCGGCCTGGCCGGAATAGAACTGTGCGGCCGTGCGGCCGTGAAGGGCGACGGCGGCGACCCCGGAATCGCGGGCAATCCGGCCGGCGTCTAGGTATGTCAGGTGGTCATCGTCGATGCCTTTGCGCATCTTGATGGTCAGCGGAATGTTGCCCTTGGAGGCTTCCTTGACGGCGGTCTGGACGATCGAGGTGAAGAGGTCGATCTTCCACGGAAGGGCGGAGCCGCCGCCACGCCGGGTGACTTTGGGGACGGGGCAGCCGAAGTTGAGGTCGATGTGGTCCGCCCGGTCTTCCTCGACCAGCATCCGGACCGCCTGGCCGACGGTCACGGGGTCTACGCCATAGAGCTGGACGGAGCGGACTTTTTCGTCGTCGTCGTGCGAGATGATGCGCAGCGACTCCGGTGTGCGCTCGACGAGGGCACGCGAGGTGACCATCTCCGCCACATACAGGCCGCCGCCGTATTCACGGCACAGCCTTCGGAAGGCGGAGTTGGTGATGCCCGCCATGGGAGCCAGGATCACGGGGGTGTCCACGGTGATCGGGCCCAGCTTCAGGGGCGGGAGTTCCAGCTTGGGGGCGGGAGGCGTTGCTACAACAGTCACCCGACCATTGTCTCAAAGCCGGGCAAATCGGCCCGGYCCCCGCTTCGGCTATGTGGAAATCTTCCGCTGCGCGGGAAACGCCGGGTGCCGCCGCGGCCCGGAACGGAGACCGCTTTCGTCCGGGTTAGGGCCCGGATCAACTCCAGATCGAGGCCGGATCAGCTGCGCAGGGCGGCGCGCCGTCCGCGCCGGGTGGCAGGGCCGGCGTCGTCGGGCCCGCCGCCTGCGGACCCGGCGTCGTCAGCGGCCTCAACATCGCCGTACCCAACACTGCCGGACTCGACACTGTAGGGCCCGCCGCCGCCGGCCGCCGAGCCTGCGAGCGCGGCGACGGGGACCGCATCAGTGGCCCCAGCCCCAGTCCCCTTGGCTGCATGGCCATTGATTCCGGTGGCCTTGACCACCAGCACCGCGATGAGCGTGGTGACCGGAACGGCCAGGACGAGCCCCACGGAACCGACGAGCGTGCGGATGACTTCCTCGGAGAGTTCGGCGCTGGTGAGGGCGTCCCCGAGCGGACGTTCGTAGAGCATGACCAGGATCAGGACGGGCAGGGCCGCGCCGGCATAGGCGAACGCGATGGTGTAGACCGTGGAGGCGATGTGGTCCCGGCCAATCCGCATCGCGGACGCGAACAGCTGCCGGGCACTGGTCTCGGGGGCGAGTTCCCACAGTTCCCACACAGCAGAGGACTGCGTAATGGTGACGTCGTTCAGCACGCCGAGGCCGGAAATGATCAGCCCGCACAAAATGATGCCGGAGATCGAGATGTTGTCCGACATGTTGGTGAGCGTGGCGGCGTCGTGGCTGCCCACACCGGCGAGGTTGGCGGCGTCGGTGGACCAGGCCGCCAGCAGCGCTGTAATGGCGAGGCCGAACATCGTCCCCAGCAGCGCCGTCGACGTGCGGGCGGAGAAGCCATGGGCGAAATACAGCACCCCGATCATGATCACYGTGGAACCCACGAGAGCCAGCAGCAGCGGCGGCTTTCCTTCGACCAGCCCGGGCAGCATGAAGGAGACGAGCACGACGTAGGCGCCGACAAGTCCGATCAGGGCCCGCAGGCCGCGCCAGCGCGCCACCGCGATTACGACGACGGCGTAGAGCACCGCCAGGAAGATGATGGGCAGCGTCCGCACGAAATCGACGAAGACGTAGGCCGGTGCACCCTGGCCGGTGGCGCCCTGGGCTTTGGAGAGGTTGAGGTAGCGGATGTTGTCCCCGGGCTTCACGCCGTGGGATTTCGCGATGTCAGGGTTGATGACCACCTTCACCGGGTTGCCGCCCTTGTCCGGCTCGGTGTAGGCGAAGGTGCACTGCGATCCCTCCTGCGGTGCCTGCACGGCAGGGTCGCCGCCCGCCTGGGCGTCCGAGCAGCTGCCGACGACGACGCGCTGGATCTTGCCGGTGTCAAACGTCACGCCCGGAGCCGCCGCGTAGGGGCTGGCCAGCGTGATGCCTTCCTTGCTTCCCGAGGGCCACATGAGCACCATGGCCGCCAGGGTCAGCAGCGTCAGCGGGATCAGGATGGCAGCCAGGATCCAGTTGGCCTTCTTCCGCGCCGCGCGCGTCTGGGGCGTCGGCTCCGAATGTTCAGTATGGGAATGGGTGTGTCCGGCGCCCATCAGCAGTTCAACCTCATGCCGAAAACTTTACGGCGTGGGCGGGCGTGGTCCGGACGGATGACGCGGCACGCCGGGCAGTGCCGGCGTTCCGGCGGGAGGTCCAGCTAGGCCGGAGCGATGTTTTGGTTGACGTGGAAGAAATTCTGGGGATCGTACTTGGCTTTGACGTCGCGCAGGCGGCTGTAGTTCGGACCGTAATTCTCCGCAATCCTGGGCAGGTCATCGCCGTCCATGAAGTTGATGTAGCCGCCGGGAGCCGAATAGGGCCGCAGCGCGGCCGCGTAGTCCCGCACCCAGGCGATGTTGGCCTCGTTGTCCGCGGGGTCCATCCACTGCGCCGCGATCACGGGCGAAAACTTCACGTTCCGGTTGGCGAACGCCGTGTCCGTGGCGCCCACCCGCTGGACAGCACCATCGATGGGGTAGATATGTACCGCTGTCTGCACGCTGGGGACCTTGGCGCCGTGTTCGATGTGGGCAGCGATGGCACCGTCATTGAGCTCCGCCAGGAAATCGGCTTTCCAGTAGGCCTGCATGCCCGGAGGCTGCAGCGGGTCGAAAGCCGAGTTCAACGCGGGGTACGGCATCGGCCCCACCATGAATCCGGCCGGTTGCGCGACGTCCAGGAACGGCTGCCAGCGTGCCGGTCCTTCCGCCGGGTCGCCGGTCCACATGCCGACGACGACGCACACCGGTTTCCCGTGCCACTCCTCGGGCAGGAACGGCACCGGCGGGCCCTGGTGGAAGCCCATGAAAGCCCCAAACTCTTCCGGGGCGGAAGCCATGTGGTCCCGGTAGAACCTTGCCACCGACTCCGCATGCTCGATGGGGTAAATGATGATGCCGGCGTGGACCATGTCCACGGGGTGCATCCGGTACTCGAACGAGGTCACGACGCCGAAGTTCCCGCCGCCGCCGCGCAGCGCCCAGAACAGGTCCTGGTTCTCGCTTTCGCTGGCGGTAAGGAATTTTCCCTCCGCCGTGACGACGTCGGCTGAGAGGAGGTTGTCGCAGCTGAGCCCATACTTGCGGCTCAGGTAGCCGATGCCCCCGCCGAGGGTCAGCCCGGCGATGCCGGTTGAGCCGACAATGCCGCCGGGAGTTGCCAGCCCGAAGGCATGGGTCGCGTGGTTGAAGTCGGCCCACGTCGCACCGGCCTCCGCGCGCGCCGTCGCGGCCGCGGGATCGACCCGGACCCCTCTGGTGTTGGAGAAGTCGATGACCAGGGCGTCATCCCACGTGCCAAAGCCGGGGGCGCTGTGCCCTCCCCCGCGGACCGCCAAATCCAGGGAGTTGTCCCGGGCGAAGTTGACGCAGGAGATGACGTCGGCCACTTGGGCCACCTGGGCCACCGCTGCCGGCCTCTTATCGATCATGCCGTTGAAGACCGCACGCGCCGCGTCGTAGCCGGCGTCGCCGGGCGTGATGATCTGCCCGCGGACTTGCTCGCGAAGGCCATCGAACTTTGTTCCGTTCATTTTCTATACCGTCGATTTCGTGGGATTCGACCCGGACGGTTTTTTGCGCTCCCAGCCGGCGTGGCGCCCGGAGGTTTACCTGCACATGCCTACTCTCCCCGCAATCCCCCGTCAAGGGCACTTTGGCGGGCCGCACCCATCGCCGGTGGCACCGGCTCCGAATCCACACTAGGCACCCCTCTGCCTTGACGGGCGGGGGCGGAGACCTAGGGTTGGTTATTGACGGACGAAGGACCGGAAGGACACACGTGGCGATGCGCAAACTAGACGACCGCGAACCGGAGGCGGGCCGATCCGGGCCCGCCGCCAAGGCCGTGCTGAGAATCGCCGAGGCCGCCGGGGAGACCCGCGGAGTCGCGCTGGTCCTGCACGGCGGGAGGGCCGACAGCTACGATCCGGTCCGCGGCCGGCACCTGAGCCCGGCCCGGATGCAGCCTTTCGCCCGTGCGCTGAACCGGCAGGGCGGCCCGCACGGGCTGGCCGTGTGGACCCTGYGGAACCGGTACCGCGGCTGGAACGGCAAGGACATGTCACCCGTGCAGGATGCCCGCTGGGCGCTGTCCCGGATCAGCAAGGAACATCCCGGCGTACCGGTGTACCTGCTGGGCCACTCCATGGGAGGGCTCACGGCACTGTGCGTAGCCGACGACCCCCAAGTCGAGGCCGTCGTCGCGCTCGCCCCGTGGCTCAATCACGAAACTCCCATCGGACCGGTCACCGGCCGCAGGGTCCTGATCGTCCACGGCACCGAGGACCGCTGGACCAGTCCGGCGAACTCGTTGGACTACGCCCGGCGGTCTGAGGGCGTCGCGGCTTCCGTCGACTATGTCTCCCTCCGGGGTGCCGGCCATTTCATGTTCCGCCGGGTTGGACTGTGGAACACGCTGGCGAACGGCTTCGTCCTGGCCGCCTTTGGCGAGGCCACGGGAGCCGACGTCTCCACCGCCACGGCGGCGCTCCGCGGCGCTCTCGGCAGCGCCGTGCCGGCGGCCGGTGCCCGCATGCCGGTGGTGTTGTGATGCCGCCGTTCCCGCTTGATGCCTTCCTTGCCAGCCTCCCGTGGGTCATCGCCGGATTGGTGGTGCTGCTGGCGCTGACCTTCGCGGTTGCCGTCCGGCAGAACCGGCACTCCGTCATTGACACCGTCTGGGGCCTTGGTTTCGTGGTGGTGGCCGGCATCTCCTGGGCGCTCTCCGCCGGGTACGGCGACGCCGGCCGGCGGCTGCTGCTCCTTGTCATGGTCGCGGTGTGGGGCATCCGCCTTGCCGTCCACATCGGGCTTCGTGCCCGCGGCGGCCACGAGGATCCGCGCTATGTGGCCATGCTCGCCGGAGCTCCGGGATCACGCAATGTCTATGCCCTGCGCCGGGTCTACCTGCCCCAGGGCGTGGTGATGTTCTTCGTCTCGCTCACCATCCAGGTCGGCATGTTCGCCACCGGAAGCGTGGGCTGGCTGGCCTTCGCCGGCGTCCTGCTCTGGATCCTTGGCTTCGTGTTCGAGACGGTCGGCGACTGGCAGCTGACCCGGTTCAAGGCCGATCCCGCCAGGCGCGGCACCGTCCTCAACACCGGCCTGTGGCGCTACACCCGGCATCCGAACTACTTCGGCGACGCCGCCGTCTGGGCCGGGCTTTTCCTCGTGGCGGCCGATTCGTGGCCCGGCGTCCTGACAATCCTCTCCCCCGCCCTGATGATCTGGACACTCGCCGGCAAGACCGGGAAGCCGCTGACGGAAAAGGCAATGTCGGCTCGGCCCGGCTACAAGGAGTACATCGACTCCACGTCCGGTTTCCTGCCCCTGCCGCCCCGGCGGACAGGCGGCCCAAAGGCCGGCGGGCAACAGGCCGGCGGGCACTGACGTGCGGGGGCAGGCCAGGTCCGGCGCCGGCTCCGTCCTGGGCTGGCGGCCGAAGCGCTGGCGGCCGAAGCGGTGGAGGCCACAGCCCAGCGACCGCTTCTACCGTTTCATTGTCCGCACCGGGCTGGCGCTGCGATGGCTGTTCCGGATCCGCGTCCTTATCACCGGCCAGGAGCACCTGCCGCACCACGGACCGGCAGGGGCCTCCCGGCAGTATGCTTCCCCACTGAAGGTCTCCGCCCGCGGCCCGTCGCGCACGGTGGTGCCCGGCCAGGGGGCCGTCATCGCGATCACGCACTTCGGTTACCTGGACTTTGCCTTTGCCGAAATGCTGCTGTGGTGGAACAACCGGGCCCAGTTGCGCTTCCTCATCACCCAAGGAGCCGCCGACCACTGGTTTGCCGGGCCTGCGGTCAGCGCGGCCGGGCACGTCGTGGTCGGCTACGGCTCGGGGACCCACGCCTACGACGCCGCGGTCGCCCGGCTGAAGGAGGGCGAGTACATCGGCATCCTGCCCGAGGCCGGCGTGAGCCGCAGCTTCACGGTCCGCGACTGCAAGACCGGCGCCGTTCGGATGGCCGCCGAGGCCGGCGTGCCGATCATCCCGGTCTCCGTCTGGGGCGCCCACCGGCTGATGACCCGCCACCACGCCTTCTCGCCGTGGCGTGCCTGGCGTGCCCCGGTCCGCATCCACGTGGGCGAACCCCTGCTTCCGGGCTCACTCCCGGACCCGGCAGACGACGCCCAGCCCGCCACGGCGCGCCTGGCCAGGACCCTCCAGGACGGGATCGACGTCGGGATTGCAGACTTCCCGCTGAACCCGGCGCCGGGAGCCTGGTGGATGCCGGCCGGACGCGGCGGCGGCGCCCCGACGGAAGAGGAACGACGCCGGCTCGACGAGGCCGACGGCCCGCGGCGCGCAGGGGCCAGGCGCCGATAAGCCCCACTGCCGCTGCTGGCGGTCATGCCCAAGTAGCCGGGCCGCGCCATTAAACGACAACTGACCCGCAGCTGCGGCCGTTATCACGCTTCATAACGGCCGCCAGCGGCGTGTCAATCGGGTTATATGGTCTTTTCGTGTGCCTACACCGGGTCGGAGACAACCAGTGTTTCCGAGCCCTGGACCTGGTC
>NZ_JBFTKG010000029.1:0-54580 GCF_056395825.1 Arthrobacter sp. 05T47
GCGCCAGCCGAAGCAGTAACCCCCGCACTACGGACAAAGGCGCAGGCCACGCAGCTGGAGACCGCTGGAATCCGCTGTTCGGCTCACAGGTACTTGGGCGGCGGGAGGAGTATCATTCCTCCCGGGGGGCGGGCCTGGAAAGGGAATAGCCATGCTCAAGGACGTGCAAGCCGTTGCAGTGCTACCGGCAGCGGACATCACCCGTGCGCGGGATTTCTACCGCGATAAGCTCGGGCTCGAGCCCGAAAACCCGGATGCCGAGGACAATCTGCAGTACAAATGCGGTGGGGGAAGCGGGTTCCTCCTGTATCAGACACCCAATGCCGGAACAGCCAAGAACACACAGATCGGGTGGTTGGTCGATGACCTGCCGGCAACTGTTGCCGAACTCCGCGCCAAGGGARTCGTCTTCGAGGAATACGATTTCCCGGGCTTAAAAACCGAGGRCGGCATCGCCRCCACTCCGGACGGAAGCACCGCCGCSTGGTTCCTGGACACCGAGGGCAACATCCTGAACCTCAGCCAYATGCCCTAATCGGCCCGTTCACTGAATGCAGGCGAGGCCTCACCAGGATTACTGGGCCCGGTCACGCATCCAGATCACAAACAGYCAACRYAARGAAACGCAGCCCGGCCGGAGCGCGAAAACGACTCCGGCCGGGCTGCGTTGTCCTCGCACCTGTGCGTGCTCCGTGGGGCTACGCGTCCGTGCCGGCGGCCTGTTCCTCTGCCCACGCCATGCTGGGTCCGATCGCGTCGATCGCCTGGGACAGCGGTATTCCGGAGCCGTCGCGGCGGCCRTGCTCGCCCGGGAGCGAGCGCGCCACGCCAGCCAGGGAGGAAGCCTTGGCCGGACCATGGCCGGCCCAGCCGAGAAGCAAAGTGTCCTCGCCCTTGAGGAAACGGTGAGCSCGCACACCCGCCGTSGCCCGGCCCTTGGCCGGATATTCCTCCAGCGCGGTGACCTTCGCAGCCCCSGGTGCCGTGCCCGGCAGSGCGCCGTCGGTCCCCGCAATGGTCACCACRACGGCGGCGGCGTCAGCGGCGCTGGCTGTCCCGAAGAACATCACYCGGTCCCCGGCGGCCAGCTTGATGCCGGCCATGCCGCCGGCGGTCCGTCCCTGCGGGCGGACGGYGGAGGCGCCGAAGCGCAACAGCTGGGCYTGRCGMGTGATGAAGACGAGGTCGACGTCGTCGGATCCGGCGGGCGCAACGCCAATAACGGTGTCCTTGTCCTTGAGGGCGATCACTTCCCAGTCCTCGCGGTTCAGCGGATAGTCCGGCTGCACCCGCTTGACCACGCCCTGGACTGTTCCGATGGCMAGGACCTGGTCCAGCGGCGCGAACGCCACCAGCGTCTCGCCCTTGAGGAGCGTGATGAAGTCCTTGGCCGGTACGCCGCCGGCCATATTCGGCGTGCCCGAGGTTGGCGGCAGGACAGGCATGTCCATGACCTGCAGGCGCAGCATGCGGCCCTGCGAGGTCACGGCCGCGATCTCGCCGCGGGCGGTGGTCTTGACCACGGAGGAGAAAACGTCGTGCCGGGTCCGCGGGCCGGCCTCCGCCAAGCTGTCCTGGTTTGCGGTGCGGGCGATCTGTCCGGACACGGTGAGGATGGCCCAGCAAGGATCGTCGGCGATTTCAAGGGCCAGCGGTGCGGCCTTGCCCTTGGCTCCGGCGGCGGCGCCCACGGCGGCTGCCACGGTGGGGGAGACGGCCTCGGATTCCAGCAGCACGGTCCGGCGCGGGGTGCCGTACTTCTCCGCGATCTCGCCCAATTCGTCCGACACGAGGGCGCGGAGCAGTGCGGGGGAGCCCAGGATCGCTTCGAGTTCGGCGATCTCCCGGCGCAGCTCCTCCTGCTCCTTCTCCAGTTCGATCCGGGAATACTTGGTCAGCTGCCGCAGCCGAAGTTCCAGGATGTAGTTGGCCTGGATTTCGGAGAGGTCGTAAATGGACATCAGCCGGGTCCGGGCGGCGGCAACCTCGTCGGAGGAMCGGATGATCTGGATGACCTCGTCAATGTCCACGATCGCGACCAGGAGGCCCTCGACCAGGTGGAGGCGGTCCTTCTTCTTGCCCAGCCGGAACGCGGTGCGGCGCCGGACCACGTTGATCCGGTGGTCCACGTAGACCGAAAGCAGCTGGAGCAGCCCGAGGGTCTGYGGCTGGCCRTCGACCAGCGTGACGTTGTTGATGCCGAAGGAGTCTTCCATCGGGGTGAAGCGGTAGAGCTGCTGCAGCACGGCCGTGGGGTTGAAACCGTTCTTGAGCTCAATGACCAGGCGGAGGCCGTGCTTGCGGTCGGTGAGGTCCACGACGTCGCTGATGCCGGTGAGCTTCTTGCCGTTGACGGCGTCCTTGATTTTCTCGATGACCTTTTCCGGGCCCACCATGTACGGCAGTTCCGTGACCACCAGGCCGGTGCGGCGGGCCGAGAGCTGCTCGATTTCCACCTTTGCCCGGGTCTTGAACGAGCCGCGGCCCGTGGCGTAGGCGTCGCGGATACCGTCCAGGCCCACGATCCGGCCGCCCGTGGGCAGRTCCGGTCCCGGGACGAACCTCATGATGTCCTCAAGMGTGGCGTCCGGGTTGTCRATCAGGTGCCGGGCGGCGGCGATGACTTCCACGAGGTTGTGCGGRGCCATGTTCGTGGCCATGCCGACGGCGATGCCCGTGGCGCCGTTGACCAGCAGGTTCGGGAACGCAGCCGGCAGCACGTCCGGCTGGGTCAGCTGGTTGTCGTAGTTGGGAACGAAGTCGACGACGTCCTCGTCGAGGTGGTCCGTGAGGGTCAGGGCGGCGGCCGCCAGCCGGGCCTCGGTGTAGCGGGGGGCCGCGGGACCGTCGTCGAGCGAGCCGAAGTTGCCGTGTCCGTCGATCAGCGGCAGCCGCAGCGAGAAGTCCTGGGCCATGCGCACCATGGCGTCGTAGATCGCCGCGTCGCCGTGCGGGTGCAGCTTGCCCATGACCTCGCCCACCACGCGGGCGCTCTTGACGTGGCCGCGGTCCGGGCGCAGCCCCATGTCGGACATCATGTACAGRATGCGTCGCTGCACGGGCTTCAGCCCGTCGCGGGCGTCCGGGAGGGCCCGMGAGTAGATCACCGAATAGGCGTATTCGAGGAATGAGCCTTCCATCTCGGACGTGACATCGATATCAACGATGTTYTCGGTGAAATCYTGGCTGGCTTCCCCTGCCGGGGGCGTGGTTTGGCGGCGTGCCATAAGGCTGGTGGGTCCTTCTGAGGGAGTGCTGAACGGGTACTGCGTAAGTTTATGACTAGGCTAAGCCTATGGTGGATCAGCCCGCGGACGGCGTATATCCGGAATATTGGGAAGCCGATGTTGTCCTGCGCGACGGCGGCACCGCCCATGTTCGCCCCATCCACCCCTCCGATGCCGACGCTGTCCAGGCCTTCCACGTGGGCCAGTCCCAGAAGTCCATCTACATGCGCTTCTTCGCCTTCAAGTCCAAGCTCTCCGCCAAGGAACTCAAACGCTTCACKGAGGTGGACTACAAAGACCGSGTGGCCCTGGTGATCACCATCGGCGGCGAAATCCTCGGSATCGGCCGTTACGACCGGCTCGACGACCCGGCSGAGGCCGAGGTCGCCTTCAACATYGCCGACGCCCACCARGGCCGCGGCATCGGCTCCATCCTGCTCGAACACCTTGCCGCGGCCGCCCGCGAGAACGGGATCCGCAAATTCAGCGCCGAAGTGCTCCCGGAGAACCGCAAGATGCTCATGGTGTTCTCCGATGCCGGCTACGACGTCAAACGCCACTTTGACGACGGCGTGGTGAGCCTTGAGTTCAACATCGACCCYACCGACAAGTCCCGTGCGGTGATGGAATCCCGCGAGCACCGCGCCGAGGCGCGCAGCATCCAGGAGCTGCTCGCCCCGTCATCGGTCGCCGTAATCGGCGCCAGCCGCAAATGGGGCAAAGTGGGATACCAGCTCCTYGAGCACGTCATCGAAGGCGGMTTCAGCGGCCCGGTCTATGCGATCAACCCCGAAGCCCTGGAACTCGCCGGCATGCTCTCCTTCGCCCGGCTCTCCGAGGTCCCCGGCCAGGTCACGCTCGCCATCATCGCGGTCCCGTACGACGAGGTTCCCAAGGTGGTCCAGGAATGCGCGGCAGCCGGAGTGAAGGGRATCGTGGTGGCCACCGCCGGMTACGCGGACGACGGCGAACGCGGCCTCGCSCGCCAGCGCGAACTCGTGCGGCAGGCMCGTGCCAACGGCATGCGCGTGATCGGCCCGGCGTCCCTGGGCATCGTCAACACCAACCCTGCGGTGTCCCTCAACGCTTCGATGGCGCCGGCCCTGGCACGCCGCGGTGGCCTGGGCTTGTTCAGCCAGTCGGCCGCGATCGGKGTCTCCCTCTACGCCGCCTCCAGCCGCCGCCGSGTCGGCATCTCGACCTTCCTCTCCGCCGGCAACCGAGCGGACGTCTCGGGCAACGACATGATGCAGTACTGGGAGGACGACGCCGACACCACTGCYGTGGGCCTGTACCTGGAATCGATCGGCAACCCGCGCAAGTTTTCCCGGCTGGCCCGACGCCTCGCCCGGACCAAGCCCGTGATTGTGGCCAAGTCCGACGCCATGGGCCTGAACCTGCCGCCCGGSCATGCCGTCCGCACCACGCTGGCGCCCCCGGAAGCGCTGGACGCCATGATGCGCCAGGCCGGCGTGATCCGGGTCGAGACCATTGAAGAGCTCATGGATGTCGCCCAGATYGTGTCGAGCCAGCCGCTGCCCGGGGGCCCGGGAATTGCCGTCTTCAGCAACTCGCGCGCGCTGGGCAAGGTGGTCGCGGACAGTGCAGCCCGGCAGGGGCTCGGAGTGGAACGSATCATCGGGGACCTTGAYCTCGATGYGGGCATGTCCCGGGCGCTGCCGGCGCTGCGGCGAAGCCTGCAGGAAATCCTGACCGCCGACACCGTGCACGCGGCGGTGGTGGCGCTGCTTCCTGCGCAAGGTCTCACGGTTGAAAAGATCGCCGGCGTGCTGGCTGAATGTTCGGCGGCGGCCGGTAAACCCGTGGTGGCAGCGTTCAGCGGAATTCTTGATCCGTCCATCTATGTGGAGGGCATGGTCGGTGCGGAGCCGGAGCACCCACACGGCTCCGTGCTCGCCCTGCCGGTTCCGTGCTACTCCAACCCGGGTGCGGCGGTGGCGGCACTGGCCGCCGTCGTGCGGTACGCCCAGTGGCTGGACCGGGACCAGGGCCTCTTCGTGGAACCCGAGGGCTGCCACCCGGACGCCGCCCGGGAGGACCTGGAGCARCTGCTGCGCAAGGTGGGCGGCGAGCAGCTCGTCCGGCTGGACCAGGACACAGCCGCACGGCTGCTGGGSCATTACGGCATYCGGGTGGTCCCGTCYGTGGGATTCGAGACGGCGGAGGAGGCCGTAGCGGCGGCCGGGCAGCTCGGCTGGCCGGTGGCRCTAAAGACTACRGATCCCGCMCTTCGGCACCGGCTGGACCTCGGCGGCGTGCGGCTGGACATCCAGGACACGGACTCCCTGCGGCTCAACGTGGCGCAAATGCGCAAGTCGCTTGAGCGGTACGGGTCCCCGTCCCTGGAAGTGCAGACGATGATGCCGGTCGGGCAGGCCTGCACCTTCCGCGCSATCGAAGACCCGCTGCTGGGACCGGTCATCTCTTTCGGCCTGGCCGGCGACGCCGTGAAYCTGCTSGATGACTGGGCGCACCGTGTGCCGCCGCTCTCSGGTTCCGATGTGCACGATTTCATCCGGGCACCCCGGGCGTCGAGGAAACTCTTCGGGTAYCAGGGCCTGCCGGCCGTTGAYGYCACGGCGCTGGAGGATCTCGCCGCCCGCCTCACCAGGCTCAAGGACAACCATCCGGAGGTMGCCCTGGTTGAGTTCAACCCCGTCCTCGCCGGGCCSGACGGSGCCTCRATCCTTGCCGCCGACGTCAGGATCGCGAACGCCGCCCAACGCACCGACAGCGCACGCCGGGCGATGCGCAGTTAGGCCGGTTGCTGCCCGGCCCTAAGCCGCATTCCGGGCCGGGCAGTTAGCAAGTCCCCAGCCGATCTGTGAAAATGGAGACTATGAGCTCCCAGCCTCCAACACCCAAGCCMCTGGCGACCGCCCCCGGACGCCAGACCGCGCACCACCACGGGCTCCATGACCACAGTGCGCAGGGCCAGAGCCTGGAAGGGTCCCTCCAGCAGGCCGGTTTCTACCCCCGGCTCGTGGCCGACGTCGTCGCCGACGCCCTGGACGGCCGCGACTGCGTGGCCCACCTGGTTCATCTTGAGACTCACTTCGACCGCGCCGAGGTCCGCCGCCACATTACGGTCCTGGTGCTGACCGAGGACATGCTGGTCATCACCCACGTGGACGACCAGCAGCTTGACGAGGCCGGCGAGCAGACCGTCGCGCAGGTGTCGACCGAGTCCGTTCCCGTGACCCAGATCCGCTCGGTGGTCCTGAGCTACGTTTACGCCCAGCCGCAGGACTACAAGCCCTCCGACCCGGTSCGGGAGCTGACGCTCTCCATTGCCTGGTCCGGCGGCCAGCGCCTGGACATGGGCCCGGCCAGCTGCGGGGACCCGCAGTGCGAGGCCGATCATGGCTACAGCGGCACCATCGCGCAGGAAGACATCGTCCTGCGGATCAGCGCCGAAGCGGACGGTCTGCAGGCTGTGCAGGACGCCAAGCTCTTCGCCCGCGCCTTGCGKGCAGTGAACACCGGYTCCGCGGCCCCGGTCCCRCACATTGGGCCCGGCCTGCCGCCCCGACCGCGGATGGGCGTGTTCGGAAACCGCCTCAGCCGCGGCCACCAGCGCTGACATGGCCCACTTCCGCCAGCCTGAGCCCGCGCAGGATCRGCTGTCWGATCCGATGCYCATTCCYTCCCTGGCCGCCTCCGGCGTCGCCTCGCCGGTYCCGCTGTCCGCCGGCACSTCCYCRYTGCCSCCCGCGCCGGCGTTCGGACAGCGYTCCATCGCCGAGGTCCTGACCAGCGCCGCCGCCAGCCTGGGAGTCCCGGGGTTCGAGAACAAACTGAACCTTCCGGCCGCCAAACGGGTGTGCGTGGTGCTGGCTGACGGGCTGGGCCGGAACCTGTTGAAGCAAAAGATCGCCCACACCCCCTTCCTGCGAGGAATCCAACAGGCCGGCCAGGGCCAGGTGCCCGTGTCGCTGGACTCGGCGTTCCCGTCCACCACAGCTGCGTCGCTTGCAAGCTTTGGCACCGGGCTCTCGGCCGGCCAGCACGGCATGGTGGGCTATGACGTCCTGGATCCGGACCAGGACCGGGTGGTGAACATGCTTGGCAACTGGGACGCCGGCGTGGACCCGCGGACGTGGCAGCCGTTCCCGACGGTYTTCGAAAGGGCCGARGGYCACGTCGATGTCACCACCGTCAGCCTCCCGCAGTTCAGCACCTCGGCCATGACCGAGGCCGCGCTCCGCGGAGGCCGCTTCATCACCGGAACCACGTCCCACGCACGGACCGAGGCGGCCGCCGAAGCCATGGCCGGCCCCGGGCCCTCGCTGATGTACTTCTACGTCAACGAGCTCGACAAGGCCGGGCACCGCCACGGCTGCCAGTCACCCCAGTGGGARCACCAGCTCGAGGAACTCGATGCCACAGTGAGCCGGCTCAACGCCACCCTGCCGCCGGGCACCACCGTGYTGCTGACCGCTGACCACGGCATGGTGGATGTGCCCGAGTCGCAGCGGATCGACTACTCCGCCGAGCCRGCGCTCCTTGCCGGTGTGCGGCACACCGCCGGCGAGCCGCGGATGGTCCACCTGTACCTGGAKGATGGAAACGACGACGGCGCCCGCGMCCGGCTGCTGGCGAACTGGCGGTCCCGTTTTGGAGACAGAATTTGGGCCTTCACCCGAGAGGAAGCGATCGGGGCCGGGTTGTTTGGCGACGTGCGGGCCGAGGCCGCCCTGCGGATCGGCGAYGTCATGATCGCGGCTCGGGATGCCCTGGCGCTTTACGATACGCGCAGRGTCCGTCCCACCGCCCTGGAAGTCGTGGGCCAGCACGGTTCCCTCACGAAGGCCGAGCGGGAAGTCCCGCTGCTGTGCTTCCARGCCGACGGCAAGAGAGCGCCGCGGCGCTGACTGCCGGAGCCCGATTCCCGGCCGATCCGATCCCAGCACCCGGCAGGTACCTGGATCCGGCGGCTCAGAACTTGAGAATGTTCAGGTCCCCWGCGGGCTCGAAGCCCAGCCTGGCATAAAAGCTCTGTGATTCGGGGTCGTCCGTGAGGGAGGGATCCTGCTCTGCGGCCCATGCCACGCGGAGCCCCGCAAGGCCGGGTGTGTCTTCCGGACGTCCTTCTCGAACCATCAGCATGGGGTCACCCCAAGTTGCCGGCTGCCTTATTGGTCGTTGCGGGTTCCGAAGACGATTTCGTCCCAGCTGGGAACGCTTGAGCGCTTCGGCTTGGTTGGCTGGCGCTCAGGCTGGTCGGTGCCGGCTTCATTCCTGCCAGCGGCGTTGGATTCGCGGTGCTGCCGCCGGGACGTGCCGCCGCCGATCAGTTCATCCAGGCCTGGGCTAGCGGTGGGGCTCTTGCCCGCCGGACGCAGTTGCGAAGCTGCGATGGTGACTTCCCGGGTCTCGGTGCTGACGCCGTCGTGCAGCTTCAGGGCATCGTCCTCCTCCGGGAGGCGCGGCGCGAGGGTCAGCCGGGACATCATGGACGGCCTGCCGTCGCGTCGCCGCGTGAAGGCATCGGTGTCCGAGGGCGCGGCCTCCGCGGTCGGAACGTCGGCCGGTGCGGGGTCCGCGGTCGGAACTTCGGCCAGAGCGGGTTCGTCAGCCCCGGCGGTTTCGGAAGCCGACTCCGGTTCTGTCGGCTGCGGAACTTCGGGCGCCTCGGGTACCTCTGCCGGGCGGGGGTGAGCTGCGGGAACCCCGGTGGCCATGAGCATGGCAAGGGCGTCGTCCGCGTCCTCGTCCACTCCAATCCGGTGGCCGCGGCGGGAACGCAGCATGTCCAGCAGCCCGTCGGCGTCCTGCTCCTGGTGGATCCTGTCCTGCTGGAGCAGCATCTGGTGAATGATGCTGTGCTGGCCGGTCGCTGTCCGGGCTGCGGCCTCGGCGTCGGTTTCAAAGTCAAAGGGCCGGTCGGAGACGGCAGTAAGGCGCCGGGTCGGCACGGGGCCTTCGAGCGGCTCCAGCTCGCTCAGCTGCTGCGCCCAGCGGTTGGCGTTTTGCAGGGACTTCCGGGCGGGATGGAAGGTCCACATAGCCGGCGGCTCCTCGCCGATGCCGGCCGGTCCGCCGGGCTTGGGCTCGAAACGGGCCACGACGTTCCAGCTGCCGTCCTGGCGCCGCCAGGAGTCCCACTCCAGTGTTGAGGGCTCCACGCCGTAGGCCCGCAACCGGTGTTCGACCATGTCGTTAAGGGATGCCGGGTTGTCGCCGAACACGGACCGGAAGAGGTCCTGGCCGGGGGCGGGGGAGGCCACTTCCACCTTGCGGGCCTGCTGGGCAATGTACTCGCGCTCGGCAAGGACCGGTCCCTCGTAGCGCTGGACTTTCTCCAGCGGGATACCGGAGAGCTCTGCCACTTCGGCGGCGGTTGACCCGTTGCGGATCCTCGTCTGGATGTCGCGCGGAGACATGGCAATGGGAGCTGCGGCCGCGCTGGACGCGGCCTTCGCCGCCGTCCGGCTGGCAGCCACCCGAAGTGCTTCATCGATCGGCAGCTGGAACATCTCGCCGCCGGTGCCACTCAACAGGAGATGCTCTCCGTCGTCGTGGACGCCTACAAGCCGTAGATCCTGCATACAAATCCTCCACCCTGGCATTACTAACAATCGAAACTCTGCCACCAGCGGGACACATTTCGGGTTAGGACGGCTGGCGCGCCGTGATTTTCCGCGACATTCCGCGACTTTCCGCCGGTTTCGGATTCTCCACGGAAAAGATCCCAGGGAGGAGACCCGTGGGCTCTGGCATTCCTGAGGCGCTTAAGCAAAAATGACCCGACACCGGGCACAAAAACCGCATGTCCGGTGTTACATCGGTGAACCGCTCCCGGAGCCCAGGGTTACCATCCCGGCGGGGCCATCTTGGAGCGGCGAGCCAACCGAACGAATGCGGAGTGTGAGCGACAAATAATGGCGACCGATTACGATGCGCCGCGCAAGACCGAAGAAGACCTCAGTGAGGATTCCATTGAGGCCCTGAAGGTGCGGCGTACAGAGAAGCCTTCCGCCGTGGTGGATGAAGACGAGTCCGACCTTGCCGAAGGCTACGAACTTCCCGGCGCTGACTTGTCCGGGGAGGAACTGCTGGTCCGGGTCCTGCCCGCCCAGGCAGACGAATTCACTTGTGCCTCCTGCTTCCTGGTCCGCCACCGTTCGCAGATTGCCCGCGAAAAGGACGGCCTGAAGTACTGCAAGGATTGCGAGGGCTAGGCAGGCGGCAGCCCTGGAGAGGAACCCGGATCCCGGGGCCCGGGGCCCGCGACGGTGCGAAGCGGGCCGCGGGCCACTAACAACTAGGAGCAGGAGCCCAGCTAACTAGGAGCCCAGCTAGCTAGGAGGCCAGCGCGGCGATCAGTTGCTCCGGGTGCCGTGTGGACGTGAGCCAGTAGGGGGTGCGATCCGAGGGGTCCTCGATCTCGATCCGGACCACCGGATCCACCCAGCCGCGGATACACAGAAATGCCAGTCCATTTAGCCGCGTTCCCCGCTCGGCCGTGGCTTCCTTGCCCCGGAACGCCGTGGCCTTGCCCAGGAACCCGCGTTCGATCGTGGCCCTGCCCACCGTCAGCGTGGTCCTGGTGACCGTGATCGAGGGCGTGGACAGCACCAGCAGCACGGAGATGACGACGAAGATCACGATCGCCGCGGTAATGCCGGCCCAGATGCTGATGGGCGCCAGCATGAGGATCCCTGCGCTGGAGAACAACACCGACACCAGCCAGATCCAGAAGTTCGGCCAGAGCTTCTCGGCGTAAAGGACAGGGGAGTCGCTCGGGGCGCTCTTCGGGGCAGGCGCAGCTGCGCTGGATTCGGGCATAGGCACAGCTTTTCATCTTTAGCTGGGTATTTCATCTCGGCCCCTTGCTGAGGGGGCACCCCGTTTCAGGGCTGCTGCCGCCCCACTTGAAGGCCGCTTGATGGCCACCCTGAACGCCGCTACAAGCCTGCGTGAACACCGCGGGCGGCATGCGCGGGCGGCCAGCGGCGGCTAGGTCGATGTTACGTGCGGGCGTTAGAGTGAGGGACTGTGACTGAAGAAAACACCGCCGTCGCCAGTGCCGCACCTACGGCCGGCGACGCAGCCTACGGAACGCCCACTTTGACGGTACAGCTGAAAATGCTCGACGACGGGCTGGAGCCGCCGTCGTATGCGCACCCGGGCGACGCCGGCGCCGACCTTCGCGCCCGCGAGGACGTCGTCCTCGCGCCGGGGGAGCGCCGCCTCGTTCCGACCGGCGTCGCCATTGCGCTCCCGGATGGTTTTGTTGCGCTCATCCACCCACGCTCTGGCCTCGCCACGAAGCACGGACTGACGGTTGTGAACGCCCCCGGGACGGTGGACGCCGGCTACCGCGGAGAAATCGCGGTGACACTGCTGAATACTGACCGTGACGAGGCGATCGAGCTGCGGCGCGGCGATAGAATTGCACAGATGGTCATTCAGCGCGTGGAGTACGCGAAGTTCCTGCCGGTCGAGGAGCTCGAYGGCTCGGTCCGCGGCGGGGGCGGCTTCGGCTCCACTGGCGGTTTCGGCGGACCGGCCTGAAGCCCAGGTTCKCCCTAAACGCTGGGACAACCGGGCGCTGGGCGACCGGGGATWTTCGGCGCCGCGCACTTTGAACCAAYGCAGGCACCGAAGAACACCAGCACGTAAGAACATCAGCACGGAAGCATCACCAACACTGCACGAGACACGCATCCAGGCAACAGCAGCGGTGCACCAACGGGTGCAGGAGTATTGAGCAGGCGGCCGCAGGGTAGCGGGCAGCCACGCGGACAGGCGCCAGGACGGCGCCGGGCGGCGGCACAGGATCACAACTGAAGGAGACAACCCCCATGGTTTTTGGGCGTGGCAGGAAAGCCAAACAGGAGCAGCCGACCGGGGCCGATACGGACCAGAACGCTGTGGCCGCGGACGCTGCGATTGACGGCGCCGGCACGCCGGCCGGGAATGACGCCAAAACTGCCGGCCGGGCCGCGACCGGGCCCTTCGACGTCTCGGAGATCGAGGCCCAGGACGGGTACGTGGACCTCGGCGCGCTCCTGATCTCCCCCCGCGAGGGACTCCAGCTCCGCCTGGAAGTTGAAGAAGCGAGCCAGCGCGTCGTCGCCGTCACCATGGACCTGGAGGGTTCCAGCCTGCAGCTGCAGGCCTTCGCCGCCCCCCGTTCCGAGGGGCTGTGGGATGAAATCCGTGAACAGATCGGCCAGTCGGTCGGGAGCCAGGGCGGCCAGGTCGAGGAGGTCGAGGGCGGCTTCGGCACCGAGCTCGTGGCCAAGCTTCCGGCCGGAGCGGCGGATGGCAGCCAGGGGTACCGTGTGGCCCGCTTCATCGGCGTCGACGGCCCGCGCTGGTTCCTCCGCGGCGTTTTCGGCGGCGAGGCGGCAATGGACCGGGACGCCGCAGCCGGGCTCGAAGAGCTGTTCCGGCAGATCGTCGTCGTCCGCGGCGAGAACCCCATGCCTCCGCGCGACCTGCTGCAGCTCCGCCTGCCCAAGGACACCCCCGCCGCCCCGACGCCTCAGGCGGCCCCGGAATTCGGACAGCCCGAACGCGGACCGGAGATAACCCAGATTGGCTGATGCCGCCGGCAAAAAAGCGGCCGCCGTGTCCGTCCGGGAGCTGCCGGACCGCGGGCGGGTGCTGTGCCACGGCTTCATCGAGTCCGTCACGTACGTGCCCGCCAGCCAGGTGGCGTCTTTCATCGCGATCCTGATCGATCACGAAGCGCCCCCTCCCGTTACCCGCCTCCTGCCCTTCGGCGGCAAGGGCCAGGGCGGCAAAGGTGCCGGAACGGCCAACAGCCTTCCCGCCAACGGGGTGGCCACGCACAAGGTCAGCCCCAGTGCACAGCGCCAGCGGCCCGCCGGGCCCAAGGAACGGCTGCGCGTCGTGTGGCTTGGCCGCCGCCGGATTCCCGGTGTCGACGCCGGAACGGAGCTCCGGCTCGAGGGCATGGTCACCATGCGCGACGGGCTGCCCACGATCTTCAATCCCCGCTACGAAATACTCTCCCGCCAGGAGGAGCAATGACATTGCCCGAACATCCCGAGCGGGCACGCCCGGACCGGGCGCATCAGGACCGGTCACAAGAGGAAACAGCCCAGCAGGAAGCGGGGGAAGCCGCGGCGCTGACCCGGGACGATGCCGCACCTGCTGCGTCCCAGCCCACCAGCACCCAGCCGACCAGCACCCAGCCCACGGTGGCCCAGCTGGCCGAGGACTATGCCGCAAAGGCTGGTTTGCACCGCTCCAGCAACGGCAACATCGATGTGCTCAAGAGCGCCGGCGGCGTCCAGGGCATCGCGGAAAGCATCCTGCCGGGACTCGTCTTCCTGATTGCCTTCACCATCGACCGGGAAAACCTGACGCTGGCCGTTATCGCCTCGCTTGCGGTCGCCGCCGTCTTTACCGTGGCCCGGCTGGTCCAGCGCAAGCCGCTGACCCAGGCGCTGGCCGGGTTCATCGGCGTCGGACTCTCCGCGTGGCTGGCCACCTCGACCGGCAAGGCAGAGAACTTCTACGTCCTGGGGTTCTTTACCAACCTCGGCTACATCCTGGCGATGTCCATCTCCGTGGCCGTGCGCTGGCCGATCGCAGGGCTGCTCTTCGGCTTCATCCGCAACGAGGGCCTGGAATGGCGCAAGGACCCGAAGCGGGTCAGGGCGTACTCAATCGGCACATGGGTGATTGTCGCGGTGCTGGTCCTGCGGCTGGTGGTGCAGGTGCCGCTGTACTTCATGGGGGAGCAGGGCCTCGCCGCCCTGGCAACCACCCGGCTTCTGATGGGCGCCCCGCTCTACATCCTCGGCGTCTGGATTGCCTGGCTGCTGACCCGGCCGGCCCGGGAGCCAGCCGAGGCCAACGAGGCCGAAAAAGCCAACTGACCCGATGCGCTGTCAGTTGTGGCTGTTCCCGAGCGTTGGGAACGGCCACAACTGACAGCGCAACTGGTTTAAAACGGGCTTAGCCGTCGAAGCCGTCGTTCTCGGCCGGCTGGGGGCCGTGGCCGTGCTGGTCCGAAGTCACGGGGTGCTGGTCCTCGAGCGGGGATTCCGGTGCCAGCAGGGCGCGGAGTTCGTCCTCGGCCGCGATCGTGGTCACAAAGAACAATTCGTCGCCGCCGTCGATCACGTCGTCCCGGCTCGGCGTGATGGGCGCCTGATCCCGCAGGATCGCGACGAGGGTGGAGTCCTCGGGCCACTGGACATCACCCACGGTCAGCCCGATCACATGGGAGTCGTGGGGAACCGTGAACTCAACCAGCGAGGACACCCCGGTCTGAAGCGTCAGCAGCCGGACCAGGTCACCGATCTCCACCGCCTCCTCCACGAGGGCGGTCATGAGCTGCGGGGTGTTGACCGCGACGTCGACGCCCCATGAGTCGTCGAACATCCAGTCGTTCTTGGGGTTGTTGACCCGGCCGACCGTTCGCCCGACGCCGAATTCCGTCTTGGCCAGCAGGGAAACGACGAGGTTGACCTTGTCGTCACCGGTGGCGGAGACCACGACGTCGGCGTCCTCAAGTTTGGCGTCCTGCAGCGTGCTCAGCTCGCAGGCGTCACCGACCAGCCAGTGCGCGCCGCGCAGGCCGCTCCGGCCGATGACCTCCGGCTTCTCGTCGATCAGCAGGATTTCGTGCTTGTGGGCCAACAGCTCCCGGGCGATCGAGGAACCGACGCTTCCGGCACCGACGATGACGACTTTCACTTAGGACTCCTTGGCGGGGGATTTGGCGAGGATGTGGCCGATCTCGGAGCTCCGGTCCACGTTCAGCATGGCGTGGACGGTGTCGCCGTCCTGATAGGACGTGCCGGCAGCGGGTAGCATGCCCTCGCCGAACCGGGTCAGATACGCGATGCGGATGCCGGCCGCCTTCTCGATCGAGGAGACCGGGTGCCCGATCCAGTCGGGGTTGAGGTCCACCTCGGCGAGGACCAGCCGGCCCGAGGGCTCCCGATAGTCGCCGGCGATGTGCTGCTCGGGCAGGATGCGGCGCAGCACCTGGTCGGCGCTCCAGCGGACCGCGGCGACCGTGGGAATGCCGAGGCGCTGGTAGATTTCCGCGCGGCCCGGATCGTAGATCCTCGCCACCACGTGAGGAACGTGGAARGTCTCCCGGGCCACCCGGGTGGCGAGGATGTTGGAGTTGTCGCCGCTGGAAACGGCGGCGAAGGCATAGGCTTCCTCGACGCCGGCCCGCTTCATCGTCTCGCGGTCGAATCCGACCCCCGTGACCTTCCGTCCGGAAAACCCTGCGCGGAGCCGCCGGAAGGCACGGTCGTCCTGGTCGATGATGGCCACCGAATGGCCGGCGTCCTCGAGCGTGTGCGCCAGGGTTGACCCGACACGGCCACAACCCATGATCACGAAGTGCGCCACATGGGCCTCCTCTTGGTTCTTACGTCTGATACTGCGTAAAACTCTACCGGCCACGCGGCGGCGGGAGGCCACGGCCACGGGGCGCCGGCCGGCGTTCCTGTGCACGCCAACTTCGCCGTCATGACATCGCGTCCGAATCAGACTAGCTTTGTGTGGTGCTGACAATTTTCAATGCCGTGAAGCGGGTGCTGGTAGGCAAGCCCTTCCGGAACGACCGTCTGGCCCACACGCTCTTGCCGAAGCGGATCGCGCTGCCCATTTTCGCTTCGGACGCCCTGTCTTCGGTGGCCTATGCGCCGGATGAAATCCTCCTGACCCTGGCCCTGGCCGGCGTGAGCGCGGTGGCCATTGCGCCGTGGGTGGGCCTCGCCGTCATGGTGGTGCTCCTGACCGTGGTTGCCTCCTACCGCCAGAACGTCCACGCCTACCCCTCCGGCGGCGGCGACTACGAGATCGCCAACGTCAACCTCGGCAAGTACGCAGGGCTCACCGTAGCCTCGGCTCTGCTGGTTGACTATGTGCTGACCGTTGCCGTGTCCATGTCCTCGGCCGCGACGTACCTGACCACCGCCGTGCCCTCGCTGCACGGACAGCAGGCCGCGATCGCCACGATCGGCGTCGTCATCCTGGCCCTCGTGAACCTGCGCGGCATCAGGGAGGCTGGCAGCGTCTTCGCCGTCCCGACCTACATCTTCATGGCCTCAATCCTCGGCATGACCGCCGTCGGTGTCTTCCAGGCGGCCACCGGCCAGCTGGGGCAGGCGCCGTCGGCAGCGTTCGAGATCGTGCCGGAGCAGGGCTTCGACGAAGGCCTCGTCGGGCTGGCCGGGGCATTCCTGCTGCTGCGCGCCTTCTCCTCCGGCGCCGCGGCCCTGACCGGCGTCGAGGCCATCAGTAACGGTGTGCCCAACTTCCAGAAGCCCAAGAGCAAGAACGCTGCCACCACGCTGCTGCTGCTCGGCGTGATTGCCTCCGCCATGCTCGCCGGCATCATCTACCTGGCCAACGCCACCAAGGTGCACATCGTGCAGGATCCGGCCACGGAGTTCCTCCTGAACGGCAATCCGCTGCCAGAGGGGTACATCCAGAACCCGGCCATCAGCCAGATCGCGCAGACCGTCTTCGGTGCGGGCTCCATCCCGTTCTACATCGTGGTGGCCGCCACCGGCGTCATCCTGGTGTTCGCCTCCAATACGGCGTTCAATGGCTTCCCGGTGCTCGGCTCCATCCTGGCCCAGGACGGCTACCTGCCGCGCCAACTGCGCACCCGTGGCGACCGGCTGGCCTTCAGCAACGGCGTCCTGGCCCTGGCCGCAGGCGCCCTCGTCCTGATCATCGCCTTCAACGCGGACGTCACGAAACTCATCCAGCTCTACATCGTGGGCGTCTTCATCTCGTTCACCATGAGCCAGCTGGGCATGATCCGGCACTGGGGCCGGGAACTGAAACTGTCCAAGGAGCCTGCCGTGCGGCTGCGCATCATCAAGTCCCGGACCATCAACACCGTGGGCTTCTGCATGACCGCCCTGGTTCTGGTCATCGTCCTGATCACCAAGTTCTCGCAGGGCGCCTGGATCGCGCTGCTGGCCATGTTCGTGCTGTTCCTGATCATGTGGAGCATCCGGGCGCACTATGACAACGTGGCGAAGGAACTCGCCGTGGACGAGGACTCCTCGCCGCGCGCACTGCCCACCCGTGTGCACGCCGTGCTGCTTGTCTCGCACGTGCGTAAACCGGTGCTGCGCGCCCTGGCCTACGCCCGGGCCTCACGCCCGTCGCGGCTGGACGCCATCACCGTGGACATCAGCCCGGAGGAGACCGAAGCGACTGTCGCGGACTGGGAAAAGCTCGAAATCCCGGTGCCCCTGACCGTKCTKGCCAGCCCGTTCCGCGAAACGGTSACKCCSATCATGGAGTACATCAAAAACATGCGCCGGGATTCGCCCCGCGACCTGATCGTSGTCTACATYCCCGAGTAYGTCGTGGGCAAATGGTGGGAGCAACTGGTCCACAACCAGACCGCGCTGCGCATCAAGACCAGGCTGCACTTCGAGTCTGGCGTCATGGTGTGCAGTGTGCCGTGGCAGCTGAAATCATCCGAAGAAGCCAAGAAACTGCAGGATATCCAATGACCCCCGACACCCGGACGCACACCCACACCGATCTCGTCGTCGACGTCGGACCCGTCGCCCACGGCGGGCACTGCGTGGCCCGGCATGAGGGACGCGTCGTGTTTGTCCGGCACGGCATTCCCGGCGAGAAGGTCCGGGTCCGGCTCACCGACGCCGGCCCCGACGCCAAGTTCTGGCGCGCCGATGTGGTGGAGGTCCTGGAGGCCTCACCGGACCGCGTCCCGCACTTCTGGGACCTCGCCGATTCGGCGCGCTCCTGGTCACACCGGCATCCTCCGGTCGGCGGCGCCGAACTCGGCCACATTTCGCTGCCGCGCCAGCGCAGCCTCAAGGCYGACGTTCTGGCCGAACAGCTCAAGCGGCTCGCCGGCGTCGAACTCTCTCCCGCAGGGGAGATCACCGTCGAAGCCGTCGGCGCTGCCGCCGAAACTGCCGCCGAAACTGCCGCCCCGGGCGGCGCTCGCGTATCCGGCCTTGGCTGGCGGACGCGCGCCGGCTTCGCGGTGACTCCCGCCGGCAAGCTTGGCATGCACGCCCACCGCTCAGACGCCATCCTGCCCGTGCGCGAAATGCCGCTGGCCGTGGACAGCATCAACGCACTCCGGCTCTGGGAAATGGACCTGCAGGGCATCGACCGCGTCGAGGTCGCCGCCCCGGCGAACGGCTCCCGGCCGCTCGTACTGCTCGTCCCCGCCCCCGGCACCCGGTCCAAACGGCTCGGCGGCATCCTGGCCCAGTTCCCCGACGACGTCTCGGTGGCCAGCCTGGACCCGGCCACGGGAGAGGTGCTGCAACTGCGCGGCCGCACCTATGTCCAGGAGACCGCGGCAGGCCACGACTACCGGGTTACCGGCGACGGCTTCTGGCAGATCCACAAGGACGCCCCGGAGACACTCGTCGGGGCTGTGACCGGGTTCCTGCACGACGGCGGCTACCTCGCGCCGGGCTCGGTGGTGGCGGACCTGTACGCCGGTGCCGGGCTGTTCACGGCACCGCTGGCCGATGCCGTCGGCGTCACGGGATCGGTGCTCTCGGTCGAGGGCGCGCCCGGCACCAGCCGTGATGCACGCAAGAACCTGCACGACGCCACCCAGGTGGAGATCGTCCAGGGCCGCGTGGAGCGGGTGCTGCGGCAGAAGCCCCGCAACTTCGATGCCCTGATTCTGGACCCGCCGCGCGCCGGTGCCGGCAAAGCCGTGGTCAAGCAGCTGATCGACGCCGGTCCCCGGGCCGTCGCGTATGTCTCCTGCGATCCGGCGTCGTTTGCCCGCGACCTCGGCTACTTCCGGCAGGGCGGCTGGGGGCTGGCCGGGCTGCGTGCCTTCGACCTGTATCCGCACACCCATCACATGGAGACGGTGGCGTTACTGACTCCCCAACCGTGATGCCACTAGGATGGGCGTAGTAGTCCGTCGTCGCGCTGCATCACCACAGCTTGTACTTCAGCGTTGCTGTGCATGAGATTGGCGTTATTGAAGCGGCCGTTCCCTGCGTTTCTTACCTGCATTTCGTACCACGATGTACTGATGCCTGTATTAGTTAGGCCGACCTAACTAGCTTGGGTCCTGCGGCGCGACAAAGATGAAACTGTTGCGAGAGGAGTCCTGCGATGAGCATTGTGGACAGCTTCGGTTCAAAAGGCAAACTTAATGTAGCCGGAACCGAATATGAAATTTTCCGGTTGAACTCCGTCGAAGGTGCAGAAAACCTTCCGTTCAGCCTCAAGGTATTGCTTGAAAACCTGTTGAGGACCGAGGACGGTGCCAACATCACGGCCGACCACGTCCGTGCGCTTGCAGGCTGGGACCCCAGCTCCGAGCCCGACACCGAGATCCAGTTCACGCCGGCGCGCGTGATCATGCAGGACTTCACCGGCGTGCCCTGCGTCGTTGACCTCGCCACTATGCGTGAGGCCGTCAAGGAGCTCGGCGGTGACCCGAAGCGGGTCAACCCGCTGGCACCGGCCGAAATGGTCATTGACCACTCGGTCCAGATTGACGCCTTCGGCAACTCCGGCGCGCTGGAGCGCAACATGGAGATCGAATACCAGCGCAACGGTGAGCGCTACCAGTTCCTGCGCTGGGGCCAGACCGCATTCGATGACTTCAAGGTTGTCCCCCCGGGCACCGGCATCGTGCACCAGGTCAACATCGAGTACCTGGCCCGCACCGTCATGACCCGCGAAGTTGACGGGGCGCTGCGCGCATACCCGGACACCTGCGTCGGCACCGACTCGCACACCACCATGGTCAACGGCCTGGGCGTGCTCGGCTGGGGCGTTGGCGGCATCGAAGCCGAGGCAGCCATGCTCGGCCAGCCCGTCTCCATGCTCATCCCGCGCGTCGTGGGCTTCAAGCTCACCGGCTCGATTCCGGCCGGCGCCACCGCCACCGACGTCGTCCTGACCATCACCGAGCAGCTGCGCAAGCACGGTGTGGTGGGCAAGTTCGTCGAGTTCTACGGTGAAGGCGTCGCGGCTGTGCCGCTGGCGAACCGTGCAACGATCGGCAACATGAGCCCGGAGTTCGGCTCCACCGCCGCGATGTTCCCGATCGACGACGTCACCCTCGACTACCTGCGCCTCACCGGCCGGTCCGACGAGAACGTCGCCCTCGTGGAGTCCTACGCGAAGGAACAGGGCCTCTGGCACGATCCCTCCCGCGAGATCAAGTTCTCCGAGTACCTCGAGCTGGACCTGTCCACGGTTGTTCCGTCGATCTCCGGCCCGAAGCGCCCGCAGGACCGCATCATCCTCACCGAGTCCAAGGCCCAGTTCCGCGAGGACCTGCGCAACTACGTGAAGGAAGACCTGGCCGACGGAAGTCTCGACGAAGCGATCGACGAAAGCTTCCCGGCTTCAGACTCGCCCTCGTTCACCGCCTCAGCCTCGCACCTGAGCGACGTGGCCCCGCACGCACACGGCCCGAAGTCCAACGGCCGTCCGTCCAACACGGTCAGCGTCAAGACCGCGGACGGACGTGAGTTCGAGCTGGACCACGGCGCAGTGTCGATCGCCTCGATCACCTCGTGCACCAATACGTCCAACCCGTCCGTGATGCTGGCCGCCGCGCTGCTGGCCCGCAACGCAGTCGACAAGGGCCTGACGTCCAAGCCGTGGGTCAAGACCTCCGTGGCTCCGGGCTCCAAGGTAGTCACCGACTACTACAACAAGTCCGGCCTCACCCCGTACCTGGAGAAGCTCGGCTTCTACATCGTGGGCTACGGCTGCGCGACCTGCATCGGCAACTCCGGTCCGCTGGACGCCGAGATCTCCGAGGCCATCCAGGCCAACGACCTCTCCGTCACCGCCGTGCTGTCCGGCAACCGCAACTTCGAAGGCCGGATCAACCCGGACGTGAAGATGAACTACCTGGCCTCCCCGCCGCTGGTCATCGCCTACGCCCTGGCCGGTTCCATGGACTTCGACTTCGACAACGACGCGCTGGGCCAGGATGAGGCCGGCAACGACGTCTTCCTGAAGGACATCTGGCCGAACCCGGTCGAGGTCCAGCAGGTCATCGACTCCTCGATCGACAAGGACATGTTTGCCCGCGGCTACGAAGGCGTCTTCGAAGGCGACGATCGCTGGAAGGCGCTCGACACCCCGGCCGGCGACACCTTCGCCTGGGACGAGAAGTCCACGTACGTCCGCAAGCCCCCGTACTTCGAGGGCATGAAGGCCCAGCCGGAGCCGGTCCAGGACATCACCGGCGCGCGCGTGCTGCTCAAGCTCGGCGACTCCGTCACCACGGACCACATCTCCCCGGCCGGTTCCTTCAAGTCGGACACCCCGGCCGGCCAGTACCTGCTGGCCAACGGTGTGGAGCGCAAGGACTTCAACTCCTATGGCTCACGCCGTGGCAACCACGAGGTCATGATCCGCGGCACGTTCGCGAACATCCGCATCAAGAACCAGCTCCTGGACGGCGTGGAGGGCGGCTTTACCCGCGACTTCAGCCAGGCTGACGGCCCGCAGGCTTACGTCTACGACGCCGCGCAGAACTACCAGGTTGCCGGCACCCCGCTGGTGGTCCTGGCAGGCAAGGAGTACGGTTCCGGTTCGTCCCGTGACTGGGCGGCCAAGGGCACGGCGCTGCTCGGCGTCAAGGCTGTTGTGGCCGAGAGCTACGAGCGCATCCACCGCTCCAACCTGATCGGCATGGGCGTCCTGCCGCTGCAGTACCCGGCCGGCCAGAACGCTGCCACCCTGGGCCTGACCGGCACGGAATCCTTCGCAGTTGAGGGCGTCACCGCCCTGAACGAAGGCACCACGCCGAAGACGCTGAAGGTCACCGCCACCGCCGAAGACGGTTCGGTCACGTCCTTCGACGCCGTGCTGCGCATCGACACCCCGGGCGAGGCGGATTACTACCGCAACGGCGGGATCCTGCAGTACGTTCTGCGCCAGATCTCCGCGAACTAGGCGGAGCTGCCGGCTGGTCCGGTAACGCAGTCAAAGGCCCCGGCCGGTCACTGACCGGCCGGGGCCTTTGCGTACCCGGATTCGGACACCGGCGCGGCGGCCCGTCCCGAGGCGTTAGAGTTAAAAGGCATGTCTACCACCCGAAGGAGGGGCCGTTGGGAATCTTGGACACCATCCGGAATCCGCAGGACCTGAGTAAGTTGTCCGAGGCGCAGCTGGAACAGCTGGCAGCCGAAGTCAGGGACTTCCTGATTGGCAACGTCTCCCAAACGGGAGGGCACCTGGGCCCGAACCTCGGCGTCGTCGAGCTCACCATCGCGGTGCACCGGATCTTCGATTCCCCCCGCGACAGCATCGTTTTCGACACAGGGCACCAGTCTTACGTGCACAAGCTCCTCACCGGACGGCAGGACTTCAGCACGCTTCGCCAGCAGGGCGGCCTGTCCGGCTACCCCGACCGCGGAGAATCCGAGCACGACATCGTCGAAAGCTCACACGCGTCCTCGTCACTGTCCTGGGCCGACGGCATCTCCCGTGCCCGGCAGCTGACCGGCGACGGCGACCGCTTCGTCGTCGCGGTGGTGGGCGACGGCGCCCTGACCGGCGGCATGGCCTGGGAGGCCATCAACAACATCGCGGCGGACAAGAAGCGCCGGGTGGTGATTGTGGTCAACGACAACGGCCGCTCCTACGCCCCGACCGTCGGCGGGTTGGCCGACCACCTCGCGTCCCTGCGCCCCACAATCGACTCCCTACGCGCTGCCCCCTCCTACGAAGGCACCCTCGATTGGTGGAAGCGGAAACTGCAGAACGGCGGGCCTGCGGGCCAGTTCACGTACAAGAGCCTGCACGCCATGAAGAAGGGCATCAAGGACTGGTGGGCCCCGCAGGGCATGTTCGAGGACCTCGGCATGAAATACATCGGTCCCGTCGACGGCCACAACCTCCAGGCCATGGAAAACGCCCTCTCCACTGCCCGGAACTACGCCGGCCCAGTGATCGTGCACGCCATGACGGAAAAGGGCCACGGCTACGCCCCGGCCCGCGCCCACGAGGCGGACCAGTTCCATGCCGTGGGGATCATCGATCCAGAGACCGGCGCACCCACCGAGGCCGGCGGCGCCAAATCCTGGACCGCGGTCTTCGCCGATGAAATCGCCGACATCGCCGACGAACGCAAGGACATCGTCGGCATCACCGGGGCCATGCTGATTCCGGTCGGACTGCACAAGTTCGCCGCCCGGCACCCGGAGCGGGTATTCGACGTCGGCATCGCCGAACAGCACGCCCTCACCTCCGCCGCCGGCATGGCGTTCGGGGGACTGCACCCGGTGGTCGCGGTCTACGCGACATTCCTGAACCGTGCGTTCGACCAGCTGCTGATGGATGTGGCCCTGCACAAAGCCGGTGTCACGATCGTCCTGGACCGGGCCGGCGTCACCGGACCCGACGGCGCCAGCCACCATGGCATGTGGGACATGGCCATGGTCCAGATCGTCCCCGGGCTGCACCTCGCGGCACCGCGCGACGCCACCCGCTTGCGGGAGGAACTGCGCGAGGCCGTGGCCATTGAAGACGCCCCCAGCGTGATCCGCTATTCCAAGGGCAGCGTCGGCGCCGAAGTCGAGGCCGTCGAGCGCCTGGACGACGGGGTGGATGTACTGGCCCGCCGCCCCGAGGGTTCCAGCGAGAACGACGTCCTGATTGTCAGCGTGGGCGCAATGTCCGAACTCGCGCTGGACGTCTCCAACCGGCTCGGCGCCCAGGGCATCAGTTCCACGGTGGTGGACCCCCGCTGGGTCCTCCCGGTCCGGCGGTCCATCATCGACCTCGCCGCAAGCCACCGCCTGGTCATTTGCATCGAGGACGGTGTGCGGGCCGGCGGCGTCGGTTCCCGGATCCGCCAGGAGATGCGGGCCGCCGGCGTGGACACCGCCCTCAACGAGGTCGGCCTCCCGGTGGAGTTCCTCGATCACGGCACCCGCAGCCAGGTGCTCGAACGCGTCGGGATGACTGCCCAGCAGATCACGCACGACGTCGTCGCCCAGGTATTGGGCACCAAGGTGCCGTTTGCGCGTCCCCTGCCCGGCCAGGAACACCCCAGCACCGGCAGCCTGCCGCTGCTGTAGCCAGCACATCTGTTGAGCACAACCCGTACGGCGCCATCACTTCCGGCGCCGGACGGCCCAGGAAGGAACTGGCATATGAGTGGAATTATCAGGGTTTACAAACGTGACGAAGAGGGCATCCTGCAGTTCAGGGAAGCCTGGTTTGACGAGGACTACAGCCAGTTCGTGATGAACCACGGCGTCGTGGGACACCAGAGCAAGACCGATGAGACCGACGTCGTGGACGCCGAGGCCGCCGAGCGACTCATGGACGCCTTCGCGGTGCAGTGCGCCGAGGACGGCTACGCCGAAATCCCGGTGGAGGAGCAGTCCTGGGTGGTGGCCCAGTACGCGCTTAAGACCAAGGACGGGACCAGCCGCGACCGTTATCTCGAGGAAAAGGCCAAAGACGCCCTCATCAGCCACCTGGCCTGGCGGGGCCTGGGGATTGTGGACCGCAGCGAGTTTTCCGACGCGCGGCTCAACATCTTCTGCCTCACGCCCGACGTCAACAAGACGGTCAACGCCATCAAGGTCTGCATCCGGGGCGAGGACCTGGACTTCACCAAGCTGAGCATCGGCGCCGCGCACTATGGCGAAGAGACCTTCAAGCTTAAGCACTCGCCGAAGCCGGCCAACAGCTTCACGCTCTAGGCATTACCTGTTTGCGCATTACCTGTTTGGGCATCACCTGTAGGGAGCCGGGCACGGCTCACATCAATTTGGGGGATCCGACTGGAAGGGAACGCAATGACGCGAAAAACCACGAAACCAGGCTGCACTCCTCTCCCGGCGGGTCTGGACGCGCCGGCGCGCAAGTCGCTCGCGCACGCGGGGGTCGAAACCCTCGAACACCTCGTGGAGCTTGGCCGGCGCCGGCTTGCCGGCATGCCGGGCGTCTGCCCGCGCACCGTCGCGCAACTCCAGGACGCCATGGACGAGCACGGGCTGGAACTGCCGGCAGGGTAGTGGCACTGCCGCCCGCGGCGGGCTTGAACGGGATGCCGGTCTGGTCGATATAGGCTGATTCCATGACTGAATACCGCCGCGTGGGAAATTCCGGACTGTCCGTCTCGGTCGTGGGGCTTGGGTGCAATAACCTGGGCCGCTCCGGGACTGTGACTGAATCGCAGGAGGGTACGGACGCCGTCGTGCACGCGGCACTGGACGCCGGGATCACCTTCTTTGACGTCGCCGATACCTACGGCCGGGAACCCGGGCTCAGCGAGTCCATGCTTGGCCAGGCCCTTGGCGCCCGCCGCGGCGACGCCGTCATTGGCACCAAATTCGGCATGGACATGCGCGGCGCCAACGGCGAGGACTTCCGCGCGCGCGGATCCCGCCGCTACATCATCAAAGCAGCGGAAGCCTCCCTGCGCCGGCTCGGCACGGACTGGATCGACCTTTACCAGTTCCACACCCCGGACCCGCTGACCCCTATCGACGAGACGCTGGCCGCCCTGGACGACCTCGTGACCAGCGGCAAAGTCCGCTACATCGGCCACTCCAACCGGGCCGGCTGGCAGCTCGCCGAAGCCGAGTTCGTGGCCCGCGCCCGCGGGGGAGCACGCTTCATCTCCAGCCAGAACCACTACAACCTCCTGGACCGCCGCGCCGAACTCGAGGTGACCCCTGCGGCCGAGGCCTACGGCCTGGGTGTCCTGCCGTACTTCCCGCTCGCCAACGGCCTGCTCACCGGAAAATACTCCAAGGGCGCCGCCCCCGAGGGCTCCCGGCTCAGCCACACACGCACCAACCTGGTCCACGACGCCGACTGGGAACAGCTGGGCGCCTTCGGCGAGTTCGCCGCCGCGCGCGGGCTCAACGAGGTCCAGGTGGCGTTCTCGTGGCTTGCCGCCCAGCCGTCCGTCAGCAGCGTCATCGCCGGCGCCACCACCCCGGAGCAGGTGCGCCAGAATGCCGCCGCCGTCGCCTGGATCCCCAGCCATGCCGATCTTGCCGAACTGGACGACCTTTTCCCGCGCACGCCCAAGGTGGCGCTGTTCTGAACGATCCAGCTGTGAACGATCCAGCTCTGAACGGCCCGGCCCTGGGCACCACGGCAGCGGTCCCGGCCGCCACCCAGTCGATCCTGATGGACCTCGACACCGGGATCGATGACGCCCTGGCCCTGGTCTACCTGCTGTCCCGGCCGGAGGTGCGCCTCCAGGCGATCACTTGCACGGCCGGGAACGTTGGGGCGCGGCAGGTGGCGATGAACAGCCTGGCCCTGCTCGAACTGTGCGGCCGCGAGGGTGTGGAGGTGGCCATCGGCGCCGAGGTCCCGCTGGAGATCCCGCTGGTCACCACCGAGGAAACCCACGGGCCGCAGGGGATCGGCTACGCCGAGCTGCCGCCGCCGGCGCAGCAGATCTCGGCAAGGCACGCCGTCGACGTCTGGGTGGAAGAGGTGCGGGCGCACCCGGGGGAGATCACAGGCCTGATTACCGGCCCGCTGACCAACTTCGCGCTGGCCCTGCGCCGCGAACCCGAACTCCCGCGGCTGCTCAAGGGGCTCGTCATCATGGGCGGGTGCTTCTACTACCAGGGCAACACGACGCCGACGGCCGAGTGGAACACTTCGGTGGACCCGCATGCCGCCAAGGAAGTGTTTGCCGCCTACCGCGGCCTGCCCGAGGACAAACTGCCGATCCTGTGCGCCCTGGAAATGACCGAGCGGATCGAAATGCACCCGGAGCACCTGCGCCAGCTCGGCGAGGCCGCCGGCGCGCCGGAGCCTGAACTCGTCCTTCCAGAGCAGCCCGAAGGCCAGCGCAGCCTGTCCGGCAACCCCCTGGTCGCCTGCCTGTCCGACGCCCTGCGCTTTTACATGGAGTTCCACCGGCTCTACGACCAGGGCTACGTGGCGCACGTGCACGACGCCTTCGCGGCCTGCGTCGCCGCGGGCCGGACGCCATTCGCCACCCGGCTGGCCACGGTCGACGTCGAAACGGACGCCCCGCTGCTGATCGGCACCACGGTGGCCGACTACCGCGGGCTGTGGGGCCTGCCGCCGAACGCCAGGATTGTCTCCGACAACATCCCGGCGCGCTGTTTCGACGAGCTGATTTCCTCGATCGGCTCCCTCGCGCGCGACGTGGGCACGGGGTCAGCGACCTCGACGTCACCGACGGCCTGAGGCTGGGCCGGCCGGAGGGAGTTCCCGGCCTGTCAGCGGATCGCTAAGATGGTAGCTGCGCCGAGGTGACATGAGGCGGATCTTGTCGCACCCAGCCGAAGGACCACCCCCCATGTCACAGCCAGCACTTACCGTCACTGCCCCTGGACAGGCGGCCGGGCGCGGCCGCCGCCTGCTCGAAATCGCAGGTGCCGCCGCGATCGCCGCCACCTACATCTTCCTGGTCCTGACCCAGCCGGCGGACATCGCCAACGGCCCGTCGAGCTTCTCGGCACTTGTGGCCCTGGGCGGCTTCCTGCTTGGTGCGGTGCTGCTGATTGTGGCCGTCGTGCCCGTACTGCCCACCTCCACCCTGGTCCTGATCCCCGTGGCGTTGGTCCTGAACGTAGTCCTCGGACAGCTCATGGGCAGCACGGGCCTGCCGTTCTACATCGACGCGATCGGCACCGTCCTGATCGCCGTCCTCGCCGGCCCCGCCGCCGGCGCCGCCACGGGGGCGCTGAGCAGTATCGTCTGGTCCTTCTTCAACCCCACCGTCCTGCCGTTCGCCGCCGGTGCGGCCCTTATCGGTTTCCTGGCCGGCATGGCCGCCCGCGGGGGCCTGTTCCGCCGTTTCTACCTCGCCCCCTTCGCCGGCTTCGCCACCGGCATCCTCGCCGGCGTCGTCTCCGCACCGATCGCCGCGTTCGTCTTCGGCGGCACCTCTGGCCTGGGTACGGGAGCGATCGTCAGCGCCTTCCGCGCCATGGGGGACACACTCCTGGCCGCCATCACCAAGCAGGCACTGATTTCTGACCCCATGGACAAGGCGATCGTSTTCACSATCGCRGCGCTSCTGGCCTACGCCCTGCCCCGCCGGACCACCTTTCAGTTCCCGTTCGTGCGGCGCTACCGGGTGCTCGCCGGCAAGGCCCCGGCGACGCCGGCAACGCCAGCAGCCCCGGCAACATCAGTAGCCCCTGCAGCCCCGGCAACACACTCAACGCCGGACGCCTGAGACCTGTGACTGCCTGACACAGTGACACGGTGACGAATCCTCGATGACGTTCCCTCCATGACACTTCCTCCATGAAAGCGCGCCTCCACCCCCTCACCGCGCTGACCGCGGCCGCCTGTACCGCCGTCATCACGACGGCGGCCGCCAGCTGGCCGCTGTCTGTCGCCGTGGCACTCGTCGCGGCGGTCCTCGCCGCGCGCCGTGGAGTCGCGGGCCGGGTCCTGCCGGCCGCGGCGGTGATCCTGACTCCGCTGTTGCTGTCCTTGCTGGTGCTGCACGGCCTGTTCTTCCCCGAAGGCCAGACTGTCCTGGCCCAGTGGGGCCCCGCCCGGGTCACGGCCGAAGGCCTCGCGTTCGCGCTGGAGCTCGGAACCCGGACCACTGCCTGCGTCCTGGTGTTCCTGCTCTTCTCCTTCACCGTGAGCGTTCCCGACCTCGTCTCCGCCCTCGCCGCGCGCAGGATCCCGCCGCAGTTCGGCTTCGTGCTGGCCTCCACCCTCACGCTCCTGCCCGCCGTCGTAGGCCGCCTGGACCGGATCCGGCAGGCCCAGGAAACGCGCGGACTGGTGGTCCGGCGTGGCCTGCTGTCCCGCCTCGGGGCTCTCCGCCTGCAGATGGTGCCGCTGGTCCTCGCCCTGATCGACGACGCCGGCAGCCGCGCCCAGGCGCTCGACGCCCGCGGCTTCGGCAGCCCGGGTCCCCGGACCAGCTACCGCGACGTAGTGGACCCGCCCGCCCAGCGGTTGTTCCGGGCCGCAGCCCTGGTGCTCACGGCAGCCGCCGTCGCCGTGCGGATTATTGCCTCCTGGCCCGCCGGGGCGCCGTCATGACCGCGACCACCGGGACGGCGCTGCGGATCCGGATCGAGGCATTCACGTTCCACGGCGAGGACACGCCTGTCCTGGCCGACGCGGCGATTTCGGTCACCCCGGGTACCCTGACCGCCGTCCTGGGCGGCTCCGGAAGCGGGAAATCCACGCTGGGCAAACTGCTGGCGGGCTGGCTCCGCGCCGGCCACGCGGGACAATTCCGCGGCAGCCTGGAACTCGACGACACCTTACTGGAGTTCCACGGCACGCCAGAGGATCCCCGGATCAACCCCGCCGAATGGTCCCGTCGCGTGGCCTTCGTACCCCAGGACCCAGCGGCCATGCTCTCCACCGTGCGGGCCACAGTCGCGGAGGAGCTGGCCTTCGGCCTGGAAAACCACGCAACACCGCGGGCGGACATGCTCCGTGCGGTGGAGCGGACGGCCGCGCGCACGGGATTGACGGACCTGCTGGACCGGGACCCGGCCACCCTGTCCGGGGGAGAGTTGCGCAGGCTCGCCGTGGGCTGCGCCGTCATTGGAGAACCGGAGGTTCTCATCCTGGACGAGCCGCTGGCATCGCTCGACGCGGCCGGGGCAGCACAGATTGAGGAGCTTGTCCGCAGCCTCTGCCGCACGGGCACCGGCGTCGTCGTGTTGAGCCAGGCGGTGGACCGGCTCGCCGGGGAAGCCACGCACTGGAGCGTTCTCGACGGCGGGACGGTGACCGCGGCGGGAGCGCCGGCACAACTGGCGGGTTCGGCCGAGCTGGGGCGCTCTGGTGTTGTCGACGGCACCGGCGCGGGCGTTGCGGGATTCGGTGTTTCAGGATTCGGTGTTTCGGGATTCGGTGTTTCAGGATTGAAGGCTAGCGGTCCCGACGCCATTGGCCCCGGCAGTCCCGGGCCCGCATCGCTCGAATTGCGCCGGGTGGGGTTTGGCTACGGGCAGGACCCGCGGCGGTGTGGGACCGGTGCGCAGGACTGGGTTCTCCGGGACGTGGACTTCGCCGTGTTCCCAGGGGAGATCATCGCCGTGACCGGGCCCAACGGGGCCGGCAAATCGACATTGCTGCGCCACTTCAACGGATTGCTCCGGCCCTCAGCGGGGGAGGTGCTCGTCTGCGGGCGCAGCATCTCCGGCGTGCCGGTGGGAGCAGCAGCCGCCTCCATGGGCCTGTTGTTCCAACACCCCCGGGACCAGCTGTTCGAACGGACGCTCCTGCGCGAAGCCGCGTTCGGGCTCAGGCAGCTGTTCGGGAAAGCCGAGGCGCTGGGGAAGGCCCGGGCGGCGCTGGCCGCGGTGGGATTGTCGGGGATGGAGGCGGTCCACCCGGCCGAACTCTCTTCCTCCCGGCAACGGCTGCTCGCCCTCGCCACGGTCCTGGCCCGTGAACCGGCGGTGCTGGCCCTGGACGAGCCCACAGTCGGGCTGGACCGGCACGGCCTCGAACATCTGGGACGGGCCGTAAACGCCGCGGCAGCGCGGGGGACCGCCGTCGTCATGGTTACCCACGACCTCGCCTACGCACGAAAGAACGCGCACCGTGTCCTGGAACTCAAGGGCGGCCGGCTGAGCGAGATCTAGGCCGTTTCCCGGACAGTGATTGCCGCGCGCGCCCAACACACGCGCCTCAATCGAAAGCGGCGCCGCCGCCCGGACGAAAGTCCAGACGACGGCGCCGCAAGGAGCCAGGCCGCGCTGCTTCCTTTGCCGGCCCTACGCCGGTGCGGACGCCACTCCGGGTGCCAGGAACTTCTTGCCGTTGACCCGCTCCGAGGCCCCGACGCGGTCGAGGTACGGCGTGATGCCGCCCAGGAACATCGGCCAGCCGGCGCCCAGGATCATGCAGAGGTCGATGTCCTCGGGTCCAGCCACCACGCCTTCCTCGAGCATGAGTCCGATTTCCTGCGCCAGCGCGTCCTGCGTCCGTCGCAGCACCTCCTTGCCGGTGGACGGCGTGCTCCCGAAGGACATCAGCGCCAGGGTTTCGGCCGGGATGAACGGCTGGCCGTCCGGACCCGGCTGCGGCGCCCCGTTCTGGACGGCCCAGATGGACTTCACGCCGTTGTCGATCAGCGCCTGGAGGTTCCGCGAGACGGTGAAGCGGTCGGGGAAGGCGGCGTGCAGGGATTCCTGGACGTGCTGCGCGACCGGCAGGCCCACCATGGCGCCGAGGACGAACGGCGTCATCGGCAGTCCCATCGGGCGCAGCGCGTTATCCGCCACCTCGGCGGGGGTGCCCTCGTCGAAGGCCGCGGTCACCTCGCCCATGAGRCGCAGCAGGATGCGGTTGACCACAAACGCCGGGGCGTCCTTGACCAGCACGGCTGACTTCTTGAGCCCCTTSGCGAGCTCGAACGCGGTGGCCAGCACGGCGTCGTCGGTCTTCGGGGCGCGGACGACCTCCAGCAGCGGCATGACGGCCACCGGGTTGAAGAAGTGGAACCCCACCAGGCGTTCGGGGTGTTCCAGGTCTTCGGCCATCGCGGTCACKGACAGCGAGGASGTGTTGGTCGCGAGGATGCACTCTGCCGAGACGATCGCCTCGACCTCCTTGAAGACCTGCTTCTTGACGTTGAGTTCCTCGAACACGGCCTCGATGACGAAGTCGGCGTCGGCGAAGGCCTCCTTGGAAACCGAYCCSGTGACCAGCGCGCGGGTCCGGTTGGCRGCGTCGGGGCTGATCCGTCCCTTCGCCAGCAGCTTGTCCACCTCGGCGTGGACGTAGCCCACACCCTTGTCCACCCGGACCTGGTCGATGTCCGTCAGCACCACYGGAACCTTGAGCTGGCGGGCGAAGAGCAGGGCCAGCTGGCTGGCCATCAGCCCGGCGCCCACGACGCCGATCTTGGTCACCGGGCGCGCGAGCTTGCGGTCCGGGGCACCGGCCGGGCGCTTGGCGCGGCGCTGCACGAGGTCCAGGAAGGCATAGACCGTTGAGCGGAACTCGTCGGTCTGCATGAGGTCCGCCAGGGTCTCGCATTCGAGCTCGGCGGACTGTGCCTGGGTCAGGGTGCGGCTGGCTTCCATGACGTCCAGGACCTTGGCCGGCGCCGGCGAGGCGTTGGAGGTCTTGGCCTCCACAAAGCCACGGCCCTTGGCGACGGCGGCCGCCCAGCGGGCCGCGACGTCGSGGTCGGAGGGGTCGACGGCGTTGGACCGCTCCGGCACCACCGCGCCGGCAATGACCTGYGCTGCCCACGCGACGGACTGCTCGATGAAGTCGGCCGGTTCGAACATCGCGTCMGCCACGCCGAGTTCGTAGGCCTGCGGCCCGGTGAGCGTGCGGTTGTTGCTGAGCGGGTTTTCGATCATCACCTTGAGCGCGTTCTCSGGCCCGATCAGCCGCGGCAGGATGTAGACCCCGCCCCAGCCCGGGATCAGYCCGATGAACGCYTCGGGCARGGCCAGGGCGCCGGCGCCGGTGGAGACTGTGCGGTAGGTGGACTGCAGGGCRATCTCCAGGCCGCCRCCCAGGGCCAGGCCGTTGATGAACGCGAAGCTTGGCACGCCCAGGTTGGCCAGCGTGGCGTAGACGTCGTGGCCGAGCTGGGCCATCCACCGGCCCTGCTCGCGTCCGCTGACCGACTTGACCGTGGAGAGGTCGGCGCCGGCCACGAGGAAGTACGGCTTGCCGGTGACCCCGACGCCGGCAAGCTCGCCGCGGGCTGCGCGTTCCTTGAGCCCTTCCAGGACGGTGCCGAGTTCAATSAGGGTGTTCGGACCGAGGGTGGTGGGCTTGGAGTGGTCCAGGCCGTTGTCCAGYGTGACCAGCGCGAAGGTGCCGGGGCTCTTCCCGTCGACGGGCGGCAGCTCGATGTCCTGAACGTAGGAGTGGGTGACCGTCTCGTTSGGGAAGAGATCGGCAAGCTTGCGGAAATCAGCGGCGCTCATGCTGTGGCTCCAGTCTCGGTGGCGGTGGTCTCGGCCGGGGTTGCRWCGGTGTCGGGTGCCTGGCTGGCAGGTGCATCCGTGCCGTAGTCCGCGTGATGCGGGTTCTCCCAGATTACGGTGGCGCCCATGCCCAGGCCGATGCACATGGTGGTCATGCCATAGCGGACCGAGTGGTCCTCCTCGAACTGCCGGGCCAGCTGGTTCATCAGCCGGACCCCGGAGGAGGCGAGCGGGTGCCCGACGGCGATCGCGCCGCCGTAGCGGTTGACGCGGGGGTCGTCGTCGGCGATCCCGAAGTGGTCCAGGAAGCTCAGGACCTGGACGGCGAAGGCCTCGTTGATCTCGAAGAGGCCGATGTCCCCGATGCCGAGGCCGGCGTTCTTGAGTGCCTTTTCGGTGGCCGGGACSGGGCCGATGCCCATCACCTCGGGTTCCACGCCGGCGTAGGCGTAGGCGACCAGGCGCATCCTGACGGGCAGGCCGAGTTCCTCGGCGGTGTCGGCGGATGCCAGCAGGGCRGCTGTGGCGCCATCATTGAGCCCGGCGGCGTTGCCCGCGGTGACCCGGCCGTGGGCACGGAACGGGGTCTTGAGTGCGGCGAGGTCTTCGACCGAGGTTCCGGGGCGCGGCGGTTCGTCCACGGTGTTGACGGTCCAGCCCTGGCCCGGCTTCATCGTGGCGACGGGTACCAGGCCGGGCTGGATCTGGCCGTTGGCGTAGGCGGCGGCGAGCTTGTCCTGCGAGGCGACGGCGTAGGCGTCGGTGCGGTCTTTGGTGATGGCAGGGAAGCGGTCGTGSAGGTTCTCGGCCGTGTTGCCCATGTTCAGGGCTGCCGGGTCCACGATCCTTTCGGACATGAAGCGCGGGTTGGGGTCCGCGCCGGCGCCCATCGGATGGTTGCCCATGTGTTCCACGCCGCCGGCAATCACGACGTCGTACGCGCCGAAGCCGATGCCGCTCGCCGTCGTGGTTACCGCCGTCATGGCGCCGGCGCACATGCGGTCGATCGCRAAGCCGGGMACGGTCCTCGGGAGTCCGGCCAGCAGGGCGGCCGTGCGGCCGATGGTCAGGCCCTGGTCGCCCGTCTGGGTGGTGGCCGCGATTGCGACCTCGTCGATCCGGTCTGCCGGAAGGGAGGGGTTGCGGCGCATCAGTTCGCGGATGCACTTGACCACGAGGTCGTCGGCGCGGGTGCCGGCGTAKATGCCTTTTTCGCCKGCGCGGCCGAAGGGGGTTCGGACGCCGTCGACAAAGACGACCTCGCGAATGGCSCGGGGGCGSGCGCTGCTGGTTTTTCCGCTGGTGTGGGCTTCGCTCACGTGGGACTCCTCATTGAGACATGGTTGCCGGACCCGTGCCGGTGGCAGGGCTTGCCACTGGCAGGAGGGATCCGGGCGACATCATGAATCATGTTACTCGMCAGTAACATAGCTGGCAAGGAGGTGGGGAGGGGTCCCGGGCAGATTTCCTAGACCGTGGAACGCGATGGCGCCTCRGCGGGGGCCTTGGGCTCCTTCGCGGGCAGCGGCTCGGGGTGCAGGAAGGACTCKGCGATCAGCGGGGCGGTAATTTCGATCTGCCACTGGCGCGCGCCGAGGTTTGCCAGTTCCTCGGCCACGCCTTCCTCGCTGAGTTCTGCCGGCGGACGCCACGCGACACGCCGCAGGTAGTCCGGAGTGAGCAGGTTTTCCACCGGCAGGTTCAGTTCCTCGGCCCTGGCCTGGAGTTTCGGGCGCGCGGTGGCGAGCCTGGCGGCCGCCTCCGGATCCCGGTCCGCCCAGACGCGCGGGGGCGGGGGAGCGTTGGTGGGCAGGTGCAGCGGCGGCAGGTCCTCCAAGGCCCTTGCCGTGCTGATGCACCGCAGCCAGCGGGGGGCCTCGCGCTGGGCGGCGCGGCCATGGAAGCCCTTGGTGCCAAGAAGCTGGGGGACCGTGGAAGGCATGGCCTTGGCGGCGGCGACCAGCGCGGAGTCGGGGATCAGCCGGCCCGGGGCGACGTCGCGTTTCTGGGCGAGAGAATCGCGTTCCAGCCACAGCTCCCGGACCGCTGCCAGCTGGCGGCGGTCACGGATCTGGTGCAGTCCGGACGTCTTGCGCCACGGATCAACGCGCGGCGGGGCCTGTCCGGCCTCGAGGATGGCGGCGAATTCCTGCTCGGCGTACTCCAGTTTTCCGTCGGCCACGAGGAGTTCGATCAGTTCCTCGCGCAGTTCGGTCAGGACTTCGACGTCGAGCGCGGCATAGCGCAGCCACGGTTCGGGCAGCGGGCGSGTGGACCAGTCGGCGGCGGAGTGTTCCTTGGCCAGGCCGAAGCCCAGGAGCTGTTCGATGACTGCGGCCAGGCCCACCCGGGGCAGCCCGGCCAGGCGCGCGGCGAGCTCGGTGTCAAAGAGCTTGTCCGGCCACATGCCGAGCTCGGACAAGCAGGGCAGGTCCTGGCTGGCGGCGTGCAGGATCCATTCGACACCGCGSAGAGCGTCATGGATGATGCCCAGGTCCCCGAACGGTTCGGGATCGATCAGCCAGGTCCCGGAGCCTTCGCGCCKGATCTGGACCAGGAAGGCGCGCTGGCCGTAGCGGAAGCCTGAGGCCCGYTCCGCGTCSACRCCCGCAGGGCCGTGGCCGGCTGCGAGGGCTGCCGCGCAGCGTTCGAGTCCGGACTGGGTTTCAATCACCAGTGGCACGCCGTCGCGGGGTACGTCGAGGTCGATCACTTCAGGGACCAGGCTGTCGAAGCCTTCCACCGTGATGTGGGCTGTGGTGTCAGTGGCTTCGGCAGTGTTGCGCATGGCGCCGGCCGTGCTGATTTCCGGATTTTGAGGGGTCATGGTCTCTACAGTTTACCGACAACATGGCGTATAAGGCCGTGACCGTGGCCGGACATGCGCCTCATGCGTGTCCGCGGGGGCGCCTGGGAAGGGCCGTTACACCCTCGGGCAGCGGCGGCAGTCCGGCGAACGTGCAGACCATGTCAGACCACGCCTCCAGGTGCGAGGTGATATCCGGGGTGGMCGGTGTCCAGGAGGCCCGGAGTTCAATGTCGATCGAATCCGGGCGGTCGGACAGCGTGCCAAAGCTCTCCGAGAGCACCCTGGTGGCCGTGCCGCCGGCGGAGCGGTAGGGGGCCTGGTGGTTTTCCAGCGCCTCGACCAGCCAGTCCCACGCCACGGATCCCAGGAGTGCGTCGTTGCCCATTTCGGGTTCCAGCTGGGCACGGATGTAGGTGACAATCCTGAACTCCCCGTCCCACACGGCAGAACCGTCTGGATCGTGGAGCAGGATGAAGCGGCCGGTGGCCAGTTCGACGTCGTCACTGCCCGATGCCCGTGCCAGGGCTGCGGCGGCCGGGCCGTGGACGGGGCCACTGGCGGGGGCACCGCCGGGGCCGATGACCTCGGCTCCCAAGGCCACGGCGAACGGCGCCAGCCGCGACGGTGCAGGAATCTCGTCCAGGTGGAGCTCGCTGCGGCAGCGTGCCTGTCGAAGGGTCCCCAAGGCGAAGAGGAAATCTGCCGGGACCTGATCGAGGGAGCTCACCTTGGAAGGTTATGCAACGGCCGGGCCCCTGCCCGGCAGACTCGCCGCCGGGCAGGGGAAGCCGTGCATGGCTCAGGCGGCCGCGAGCTCGCGCTTGATGGCCGCGATGAAGGAATCAACGTCTTCCTCGGTGGTGTCGAAGGAGCACATCCAGCGGACCTCGCGGGCCGCCTCGTTCCAGTCGTAGAAGCGGAAGGACTTGCGCAGCCGGTCCGCGACGCCGGCRGGCAGGACGGCGAAGACGCCGTTGGACTCGGTCTTCTGGCTCAGTTCGACGCCGGGGATCCCCTCGACGCCRGCGCGCAGCCGGGCGGCCATGGCRTTGGCGTGCGAGGCCGACCGCAGCCACAGGTCCCCCTCGAGCAGGGCAATGAACTGGGCGGACATGAAGCGCATCTTGGACGCCAGCTGCATGTTCATCTTGCGCAGGTAGATCAGGCCGTGGGCGGCYTCCGGGTTCAGCGCGATGACAACTTCGCCGAACAGCAGGCCGTTCTTCGTGCCGCCGAAGGAGAGGATGTCCACGCCGGCGTCGCGGGTGAAGGCCCGCAGCGGGACGCCCAGGTGGGCTGCGGCGTTGGCCAGCCGGGCRCCGTCCATGTGCAGTTTCATGCCCTTGGMGTGGACATGCTCGGCGATGGCGCGGACCTCGTCCGGGGTGTAGCAGGTGCCAAGCTCGGTGGTCTGCGTGATGGACACGGCCAGCGGCTGGGCGCGGTGCTCGTCGCCCCAGCCCCAGGCTTCCTGGTCGATCAGTGCCGGGGTGAGCTTGCCGTCGCTGGTGGGGACCTGCAGCAGCTTGATGCCGCCGATGCGYTCCGGTGCGCCGTTTTCGTCCATGTTGATGTGGGCGGTGGAGGCGCAAATGACGGCACCCCAGCGCGGCAGCAGCGACTGCAGGGACAGGACGTTGGCGCCGGTGCCGTTGAACACCGGGAAGCACTCGATGCCTTCGCCGAAGTGGTCTTCCATCAGGTGCTGCAGGCGGGCGGTGTAGTCGTCTTCGCCGTAGGAGACCTGGTGGCCTTCGTTGGCTGCGGCCAGGGCCGCGAGGACCTCCGGGTGCACGCCGGAATAGTTGTCCGAGGCGAAGCCGCGGACKGAGGGATCGTGGAGCCGCACCGCAGTGCTGGCAGGGGCATTTTCAACTGTGCTGGTCATCGCTTTGCTCACGCTTTCAGTCTAAGAGGTTGGGCCGCAGGGACTAAGTCCGCGCCGCTGAATAGGAGCCAGTTCAGCGGCTCAGGGGCAGCCGCTGCCCGTTCAGCTCGGCCGCCGGGGTGCTGAAGAGCCCGACGGCGGCCGCGGCCAGGTCTTCGACATCGGTAAAGCCGGGGAAGGTGCGTTCCGGGGATTTGGCCCGCATTGCGGGGTCAACCAGTGCCTTCACCACGAAAATGGYGGCGGCGCTGTGAATTYCCGGGGTTTCCTGGCCGGCGCTATCCCCGGTTTCCCCGGTCGCGCCGGGGCCGGCGGCTGCAGCGTGGATCCGGTTGAACCCGTCCGCAACCGCCAGCGTCCAGGCCTCGGCGGCGGCTTTGGCCGCGGCGTAACTGGCCCCGCCCGCCGTCGGGGCACCCACTGCCGTGGAGGAGACCATGGCAAAGCGTCCGGTGTCAGAGGCGGCGAGGTCGTCAAAGAAGACGCGGGTGACGTTCCTCAGTGTGGTGACGGCGTTGCGYTCCAGGAAGTCCCAGTCSTCRTCGCTCTGGTCCGYGATGCCTTTCGCGCCGCGCCAGCCGCCCACAAGGTGGATGACGCCGTCGACATTTCCGGCCATGCCGGCGACGCTCGCCCGCAGGGCCTGGACGTCGGCCAGGCTGGCGAGGTCGCTCACCARCGGGGTGACGCCGCTGCCGGCTTCGGCAGCGGCGGCCTCGATGCGGGCAGCATCAGAACCGACGGTAAAGACCCGGTGGCCGGCGTCGCGAAGGGCACGGGCGGTGGCGATCCCAGAGGGGCCGCCGCCGCCCGTGACCAGCACGTTCAAGGTGCGTCCGTTGCTCATCCGGCGTTCAGGGCCTGGGCGGCTGCGCYGGCGTCGGAGGACGCCGTATCCGAGGAACCGGTGATGCCGGCCGTGGATTCGATGACCGGGCGCATTTTCTTCTCSAGGGCCTCGTAGAACATGGACAGCGGGAACTCGTCGTCRAGRACCTGGTCSGTGAGGCCGCGGGGCGGGCCGTCCAGSGGGAGGGCGTCCGGACCCTTGGCCCASACCGAGGCCGGGTTGGGCGTGACCGTGCCGGAGATGAGCTCGTAGGCGGCGAGCCAGTGGGCCATCTTGGGGCGGTCGATCGAGCGCCAGTACAGTTCCTCGATCTTCGCGGCGAGTTCAACCACGACGTCGGCCGCCTCGTCCCAGTCGATGCTGAGCTTGCTGTCGGTCCAGTGCAGGACGTGGTGCTGGTGCATCCAGGCGAAGAGGAGCTGGCCGCCGAGGCCGTCRTAGTTGCGGACGCGGGTCCCGGTGATGGCGAAGCGGAAGATGCGGTCAAAGATCACGGCGTACTGGACAAGCTTGGCGTGCCGGCGAGCCTCCGGATCAGCGTCCTCGTCCTTCTCGATCTTCACCGATTCGCGGAAAGCGGTGAGGTCGCAGCGCAGTTCCTCCAGCGAGTACAGGAAGAACGGCATGCGCTGCTTGATCATGAACGGGTCGAAAGGCAGGTCCCCGCGCATGTGGGTGCGGTCGTGGATGAGGTCCCACATGACGAACGTTTCCTGCGTCAGCTCCTGGTCCTCCAGCAGYGCGGCGGCGTCCTCGGGCAGCTGCAGGGACGTGATCTCGGCGGCGGCGCGCAGGACGCGGCGGAAACGGGCGGCCTCGCGGTCGGCGAAGATCGCGCCCCACGTGAACGTCGGGGTCTCGCGGACGGCGACGGTCTCGGGGAAGAGCACGGCGGAGTTGGTGTTGTAACCCGGCGTGAAGTCCAGGAAGCGGATCGGGACGAAGAGCTTGTTGGAGTACTCGCCCGTTTCCAGGCCRCCGATGAAYTCGGGCCAGATGACCTCGATCAGTACGGCCTCGACCAGGCGGCTGCTGCTGCCGTTCTGGGTGTACATCGGGAACACGACGAGGTGCTGGAGTCCGTTGACCCGGTGCTGCTGCGGCTGGAAGGCCTGGAGCGAATCCAGGAAGTCCGGGACRCCAAASCCGCCGTCGSCCCACCGGCCAAAGTCGGTGACGAGCAGATCCAGGTAGCGGGCGTCGTGCGGGAAGGACGGGGCCAGGGCCGAAATCGCKGCGGTGATGGTGGCGACGTGGCCGGCCGCGGCGTCGTGGGCTTCGGCRTCCGGSACGGAACCGTCCTTGACCTGGAGGGCCTGCAGKGCGGTGGCGGCAGCCTTGAGGCGCAGCCATTCCTGGTTGCCGGAGGTGATCGGGGCGGGGGCGGTGAGAGCGGTCGTGGTCATCGTCGACGTCGCCTTTCTGGTTGCTGTGGAGCATGTCGCTGAATCTAAATCGAGCGTAGCAAGCAAACAGGAGCCCTAATGCAAAATTGCCTTGAGCATAAGAAAGACTGTGGCAAGTGATTCCGGGAAGCCGTTCCAGCGGAAGGAAAGGGAGGCCTGCCGGCCACTGCGGACCCCYGCAGGGAAACCRCAGKGACCCGCAGTGCGCRGCGCCGGACTGGCTGCCGGCGCGGCTGCCTGGCTACTTCCCKGCGTCGTCCGCGGGAACCAGCTTCAAYGAGACCGAGTTGATGCAGAACCGCTGGTCCGTKGGGGTGCCGTAGCCCTCGCCGTCGAACACGTGGCCCAGGTGGGAATCGCAGGTGGCGCAGCGGACCTCCACCCGGTCCATTCCCATGGTGCGGTCATGGATGTAGCGCACGGTGCCCTCCGCGAGCGGCGCCCAGAAGGAGGGCCAGCCGCAGTGCGAGTCGAATTTTTCGTTGCTGGTGAACAGYTCGGTGCCGCAGGCCCGGCACTGGTAGACGCCCCGGGTGTGGGTGTCCCAGTATTCGCCGGTGTACGGACGCTCGGTGCCGGCCTGGCGGAGCACGCGGTACTCCTCCGGGGTCAGTTCCTCGCGCCACTGGGCATCGGTCTTYCCGGCCGGCTGCCCKGCCGCGGGCTGTTCGCCCGGGGCASCGGCAKGATCGCCGGCGGGGTCGGCGGCAGACGCTGCGCCGGGAATGGCCTGGGGCATGGATTTGGACCTGTTAAAGATGCTCATAGCCTAARTAACGCTCAGGAGTCCCCGATAAATCCCGAACCGGCGTACAGATGCAGGACGGGCAGRCCGAGCTTGTCCTGAGCCTTGGTGGCCCAGTCTGTGTGGAAGGTGTCGGCGACAGCGTGCGGACGGGTGATCACCACAGCCTGGCCGGCGCTGAGTTCCTTGACCTTGGCAACCAGCCCGTCGACGGCCTTGCCCTCGACGACTTCGCCCGTGACACCGCCGCCCAGGCCGGCCAGCGCGGCCAGCGAGGCGGCCAGGGTGTCGGCTGCTTCGGCCCGCTCACCGGCGGGATCGGAGTGTGCAGTCAGTTCGCGGAAGGCTTTGGCGATTTCGAGCAGGGAAAGGTTCTCCAGGAAATCCACCACCAGGTGCCGCTCGGTGTTGGCCGGCACCAGGATCAGCAGGGGCGAATCACCACCGGCAACCAGGGTTTCAATGTTGACGCGGTCATCCGCACCGAGGGGCTCTTCTGTCAAAATGACGATTGGATCACTCATGACCCCAGCCTAGTCGCGCTCGTGTTGCCCCGCATGCTTGTGCCCCGCAGAGCCTGCGTGTCTGKGCCCGTGTTCGTGGCCGTGTCTGTGCCTGTGTCTGTGCCGGCGCAACCCGTTGCCTTGGTTGCCTGARCAGCRGCAATGCCGTGGTTGCGCCGGAGTTCCGTCAGAATGGTGCCATGGCATCCTCCTTGCGCCTCAGCCCGGACCYTCGCCCCGACCTCCGCCGCGCCGCCGCCCGGTCTGTGCCCCGGGGGAAAGCGGTCCCCGTTGCGGCCGCCMCTGRCCCCTCGCCSTCGGGGAGCGCCAAATGGGCGCTGGGGGGAATCATCGGCGGCAGCGCCGCCGCGGGCGTGCTCGCCGCCGGGTCGTCCGCCCTCGCCCTGTATTTCGCCCGCCGCGTCATCACTCCGGCCAGGTTCCGCGCCGAGGACCAGGAAGTGCTGGCGGTGATCGGCGAGGGGCGGGGGCTGCAGGTCATTCTCGCCGCCACCCCGGATTCGACGGTCGACGGCGTCTATGGCTTCTTTTTCGACGGCGGCCGGGGCCACGCACGCATCGGCCGGATCCTGTCCTACTCGCCSGCCGAACGCACAGTCCTCCGCSAGGTGGAGCACGTCTACAGCGGGGACCTGGCCACGGTCCGGCGCGGCTGGTGGAGCGGGGCTGCCTATCCGGACCCGGCGGCAATGGGGCTCCCGGTGGAGGACGTGCTGATCGACGTCGATGCCGGCACGGCGCCGGCCTGGCTGGTCCGCGCAGCGCCGGCGTCGGGGGACGTTGAAGCGGAGGATGCGGAATCGAACGTCTGGGCSATCATGGTCCACGGCCGGGGCGCCACCCGGCTGGAGGGCCTGCGYGCTCTTCGKCCGGCCCGGGAACTGGGCATGTCCAGTCTTCTGATCTCCTACCGGAACGACGGACTGGCCCCGTCCGCCAGCGACGGGCGCTACGGCCTGGGCTCCACCGAGTGGCGCGACGTCGAGGCCGCCATTGACTTTGCCCTGCARCAGGGTGCCCGCGAGGTAGTCCTKTTCGGCTGGTCGATGGGCGGCGCGATCTGCCTACAGACGGCTGACCTCTCCCGGCATCGCCACCTGATCCGGGCAATGGTCCTCGACGCCCCGGTRATTAATTGGGTCAATGTGCTGGCCCACCAYGCKGAACTGAACCGGATCCCGTCGTCCGTGGGCCGCTACGGGCAACTGATGCTCAGCCACCGCCTGGGCAGGCGGTTGACCGGGCTGGCCGCCCCCGTTGACCTCAAGGCGATGGACTGGGTTTCGCGGGCCGTGGAGCTGCGGACGCCGACCCTCATTGTGCACAGCGTGGACGACGAATACGTCCCCTACGGGCCCTCTGCCGTGCTGGCCGAAAAAAATCCTGAGATGGTCACGTTCGAGCCCTTCGACCGGGCCCTGCACACTAAGGAATGGAACGTGGATCCGGAGCGGTGGGAGCGGCAGGTCACGGCGTGGCTCCGGCTGCAGCTGGCCCCCCGCGCCAACCCCGGCGGCCAGGAGCCGGCRGCCGGGAACGCGGCATCKAACTAACAGCCGCGCCGAACTAGCGGCCCCGCACGTCTAGCAGCCCCGCCGAAACGGCAGAACACGGCAGTGTTTCGCGCYGGCACTGCCRTGATCTGCCGTCTCGACGCCGACKMCGGCCGTCAGTCGCGCCGGGTGCCGATCCTGGCGGTCCGGGCMGCCGTGAGGCGGATGAGTTCGGCCGGATCCAGCTCGATGTCCAGGCCACGCCGTCCGCCCGAAACCARGATGGTCTGCAGCGCCAGGGCRCTCTCATCRACCACYGTGGGGGAGGGCTGGCGCTGCCCSAGCGGTGAGATGCCGCCGAGCACGTAACCGGTCCGGCGCTGCGCCGCGGCCGGGTCCGCCATCTCGGCCTTCTTACCGCCCAGGGCGGCGGCCATCGCCTTGAGGTCCAGGTTTCCGCTCACGGGAACGACGCCGACGGCGAGCCGGCCGTCGACGTCGACCATGAGCGTTTTGAAGACCCGGGCCSGGTCGACGCCGAGCACATCCGCCGCYTCCAGGCCATAACTGGCCACGCYGGGGTCATGCGTGTAGGGATGTGCGACAAAGGGAACCCCGGCGGCCGCGAGTGCTGCGGTGGCCGGAGTTCCCTGCGAGGCGTGCTTGCGTGCCATGTTCCCTTGGCTGTCCGGGCGCCTGGGCTCAGGACTGTGCCGGCGACTGCCGGTTTCCGGACGCGACGACTTTCCGCTTGATCCGGCCCAGCATGGCCGTCATCCCGCGCATGCGCAGCGGAGTGATGGCCCGGGTGAGGCCCAGCAGTTCGGGCATGTCGTCCGGGACGGCCAGGATTTCSGCGGCGCTGAGGCCGTCGAGTCCTTCATGGAGCACCCCGGCGAAGCCGCGGGTGGTGGGGGCTTCCTTGGGTGCCTTGAAGTAGAGCCGGACGCGTTCCGGCTCAACGCCGTCGGTCTGTTCCGTCTCGACGGTGAGGAAGAGCGGCGTCTGGCATTCCACAACCTGCTCCAGCAGCTCCGGGTGGTCCCGGAGCCGCTCCGGAAGTTCCGGGAGTCCCTGTGAGAACTCGAGGAGCAGCTGCAGCCGGTCTGCTTCGGTCAGGGCCTGGAAGTCGTCGACAATTTCCGCCAGCGCGGCGGGGAGGGCTGAAGTATTCATCATTCCCAGCTTACGCACGCGCGCCGAATGTGTCCCTGTCGCGTCCGGTTTCGGCCCAAGATGCCAGTGGCTCCGGTTCAGTTGTACTGTGCCATCAGCTGTTTCGGGCCCTCAGCTGTACTGTGCCATCAGCAGTGCTGCGCCCTCAGTTGTACTGTGCCGGAACCGTGCCGCGTTCGGTGCCCTTGACGATCGGGACGCGCACGGCRTTGCCCCATTCGGTCCAGGARCCGTCATAGTTCCGGACAGTCTCGAAGCCCAGCAGGTACTTCAGCGCAAACCAGGTGTGGCTGGACCGCTCGCCGATCCGGCAGTACGCCACGACGTCGTCGCCTTCCTTGAGCCCGGCCTCGCCGAGGTACAGGGCCTCAAGTTCGCCGCGGTTGCGGTAGGTGCCGTCGCCGGCGGCCGCGCGGGCCCAGGGGATGGAGGCCGCGGTGGGGATGTGGCCGCCGCGCAGGGCACCTTCTTCAGGGTAGGCGGGCATGTGGGTCCGCTGGCCGGTGTATTCCTCGGGCGAGCGGACGTCGATCAGCGGCTTGCCGAAGTGRGCCAGGACGTCATCCTTGAACGCCCGGATCGGGGCGTCATTGCGCTCCACGACGGGGTAGTGGGCGGGGGAGGGGACGGTTGTTTCGGTGGAGAGCGCCCGGTCCTCGGCGATCCACTTGTCCCGGCCGCCGTCCAGGAGCCGAACGTCCTCGTGGCCAAACAGCGTGAAAACCCACAGGGCGTAGGCGGCCCACCAGTTGGACTTGTCGCCGTAAATCACCACGGTGCTGTCCCGGGAAATCCCCTTGGCTGCAGCCAGCGCGGCGAAGGCCTCGCCGTCGACRTAGTCGCGGGTCACTTCGTCGTTGAGGTCGGTGTGCCAGTCGATCTTCACGGCCCCCGGGATGTGGCCGGTCTCGTASACCAGGACGTCTTCGTCGGACTCGACCACCACCAGGTTGCCGCCGTCGAGGGCKCCGGCCTCGATTTCCGTTGCGAGCCATTCGGTGGATACCAGGCGCTCGGGGTGGGCGTAGGCGGAGAATTTCTCGTTCTGTTCAACGGGGTAGGACATTTCGATGGCCTTTCACTGGAACGGTCAGGAGGCCCGGGCGCGGAAAGCGTGCGCGGCGCCGGGCCTGTTACAACACTAGTCACGGGCCGGCGGGAATGCTCCACCGGGTTCATACGGGGAAATGTGGCCTTGCTCACGCCTGCGCCGCGTTCGCGCCCGCGCACGCAGGCCGGCCATTCTTTGCCGGTATTCTTGCTGGGGACAAGAGACCAGCAGAACGGACCACCTTGGTACAGATCGAACAGCTCGCCGCCCGTACGCCGGCAGTTTCCGTGGACGAACTCCTCAATGGGTTCTATCCGTCGCCGCGGTTCGGTGAGGTGTCGTTTGCCAGTTACCGGCCCGATCCCGCCCAGCCCAGCCAGGCCCACGCGGTCCACGCCCTGCAGCACTTCGCGGCCGGTGTTGGCGCGCGCGACGGTGACGGCCTGTTCAAGCGGCTCTTCGGCAAGAAGGACACGTCCCGCGCCGGCATCTACCTCGACGGCGGATTCGGTGTGGGAAAGACCCACCTGCTGGCATCGCTGTGGCACGCCGCGCCCGGGCCCAAGGCCTTCGGCACGTTCGTCGAATACACCAACCTGGTCGGTGCGCTGTCCTTCCGCAAGACCGTGGAGGCCCTGAGCCACTACAAGCTCGTGTGCATCGATGAATTTGAGCTCGACGACCCGGGCGACACGGTGCTCATGTCCCGGCTGATGCGCGAACTCGCCGACGCCGGCGTGAAGCTCGCCGCAACCTCGAATACCCTGCCGGGCTCACTGGGCGACGGGCGCTTCGCGGCCGTCGACTTCGCCCGYGARATCCAGGTGCTGGCCGACCAGTTCGACGTCGTGAGGATCGACGGCGAGGACTTYCGCCAYCGYGGCCTGCCGGCCGCGCCCGCGCCGCTGCGCAACGATGAYCTGACGCACCAGATGCATGCCGAATTCGACGGCAAGACAGTGGCCCGCGATGAGTTCAGCACCTTGATCAACCACCTGGCSGGCGTGCACCCAAGCCGCTACCGCCAGTTGCTGGAGGGGATCGAGGGCGTCGTCTGGAAGAACGTGCACACGATCACCGAGCAGGCCGTGGCGCTGCGCTTCGTGGTGCTGGCGGACCGGCTGTACGACAAGGACGTGCCCATCCTTGCCAGCGGTGTGCCGTTCGACCAGCTCTTCACCGAGGAAATGATGACCGGCGGGTACATGAAGAAGTACTTCCGCGCCGTCTCCCGGCTCACGGCGCTGGCCCGCGAGGGCCAAAACCACGAACCGTCGTAGCCGCTCCGGGCCCACCCGGCTTACMCGGCKTGTGRCGCTCMCACKGCACACAGCAACGCGGAGTCATTCCGCGCCCTCCTGACCTACCGGACGGGCGCGGARTGACTCCGCGTTGTCCTTTAAGGCGCCTTAAACGCCGAAGGTGCCTTAAACGCCGAAGGTGCCTTAAACGCCGAAGGTGCCGGCGCCGCCTCCCGGCGGGACCGACACCTCGCTGACGTACCTGGGTCAGAGGCCCTGCTGCCGGGGTTCACCGGCTACAGGGGGCTCTTCCGCGACGGGCGGCTGAYTGGCGACASGAGCCTCGTTGGGCTSGTCGTCTGCCTTGTCCACGAAGTCGGAAGCACCCTTCTGCACTGCATCGACCTGATCGGCGTACTTGCCGCCGGTCTTCGAGTCGACGAAATCGCCGGCCTTCTCGATGCCGTCCTTGATGGTCTCTTCGTTGCCACCAATGACTTGCTGAGCCTTGCCCTTCAGATCGTCAAGTAAACCCACGGGCACCTCCCTTCGGTCGCGGAGCCAGATCGCTCCTCCGGCTTCGATAGTAACTGCCGCAGAAGATCGTGCCAAGGGTTGATCCGCTTCCCGAAGTCGGCGCTGTCAAGAGTCTTGTGGCCCGGTCGGGGAACGGGCGGCGYGGGGTTCGCGGGGCAAGTGCCGCTGCGGRACGGGCGCTGAGGCGCCGYGGGCGCGGGCCGCTCCGGTTGTGGGCATGAAAAAAGCAGCTCCGGAGAGCTGCTTGATGGTGGGCGATACTGGGATCGAACCAGTGACCTCTTCCGTGTCAGGGAAGCGCGCTACCGCTGCGCCAATCGCCCGCAACCGGAAGAATCCGGAGTGGATTTTTGTGAATCTAATACACAACAGAGCGGACGACGAGATTCGAACTCGCGACATCCACCTTGGCAAGGTGGTGCTCTACCAGCTGAGCTACGTCCGCAATTTATGAAGTCCTTGCCGGCTRGGCCGGTGGTGCTGCATCAAGCAAGTTGCCTTGCTTTGGTGGGCGATACTGGGATCGAACCAGTGACCTCTTCCGTGTCAGGGAAGCGCGCTACCGCTGCGCCAATCGCCCCTTGCATCCGGTCGGAACCGGAAACCAGGGTTTTCACCGAGGTGGGTACGGGATTCGAACCCGTGTATACGGCTTTGCAGGCCGCTGCCTCGCCTCTCGGCCAACCCACCGTGTAGACAGGATTCCGAAGAACCTTTGCCGTGACAGTGTCCTGCGAGCGGACGACGAGATTCGAACTCGCGACATCCACCTTGGCAAGGTGGTGCTCTACCAGCTGAGCTACGTCCGCATTGTTGGAGTGCATTTCCCTGCCGCATTTGGCATTTCCTCGCGTTCCAACGAGTAAGAACTCTATAGGAGGTTCAGRGAATCTACAAATCGAGACGCGTCGGCCTTCCTTCGATGTCCCTACTTCCTTGATTTCTAGGGGATTTTGCTAATTACAGCGCTGTAATTAGCGCACTCCTCCCGAGCCGCGGAACAAGTCGCAGCTGAATGCGGATCTGGATGCAGCGGACCGTAAAGACTGGGCCGTAGAGAAAGCGTCRTAGAGAAAGCGTCATGGAGATAGGGCGAAGACGCTGAGCAATATGACTGCCTCGCAGACACRGGACCTCGGCACTGGTGAAGGGAGTGCGGATCCGAGGTGCGGCCGGGTTCTGCTGGCCGATTTCTAAAATCCGTCCGGGTGGGCTAGCATTCAATGTCGTTAGGGCGATTGGCGCAGTGGTAGCGCGCTTCGTTCACACCGAAGAGGTCACTGGTTCGAACCCAGTATCGCCCACTAACGAAATGGTCCGTTCCGCTGACTCAGCGGGGTGGGCCATTTTGCTTTTCACCGTTGTCTGACCCCCGTGAAAGAGTCTTCATATGACCGCTCCACTCCTCGCCCACGCCACTGACTACGGCCGCATGTACGCCCGCTCCACATCGGMACARTTCTCCGTCCCCTCCATCACCACGGTGATCGGCCAGCAGCCTCATGGCCTGGATGGCTGGTTTGGATACATGGGCGCGAACAGCCTGGCCCAGGATCCCGAGCTCTCCGGCATCCTKGGAAGCCCCGCCAAACTGCGCCAGGCCGTAAGCCGCGCAGCCAAGGCGGCGGAGTCGTACCGGGACGAGGCMGCTAAGCGCGGGGACCGGGTCCACAACTACTGTGAGCAGGTTGCGCTGCGTGCGCTCGGCCGGCCGCACCAGATGAAGGAAACGCGGGAGGCGCTGGCCGCCAACGGTGAGGAAGCCTTCGCGGCGCGCTTCGACGAATGGTGGGAGCTGTTCCAGGTTGAGCCCATCGCCCCGGAAATTACGGTGTGGAACAAGACGGTCGGCTACGCCGGCACCCTGGACCTCGTGGCAAAGATCAACGGCAGGACGTGCCTCATCGACTACAAGACGAAGGGCACCAGCCGSGACGGCACCGTCAAGCCGCTGGATGACAAGGTGGTCATGCAGCTCGTCGCCGGCATGAAGGCAGAGGAGAGCCTGGTCGATCCCGTGGCGGGGGAGTGGGAGGCCTGGCAGCAYGGTGAATCCCCGATCCTCCTGGCGGTGGCGGTGGGCGAGACCGAAGTCCGTCCGCAGCGGGCCAACCCCGTTGTCCTGAAGCATCACTGGTGGAAATTCTGYGCGCTGCGCCGCGTCTGGGARATGTCCGCCGATACGGCAACCGCCGGAGCGGCGCTGCTCCCGCTGGCACCTCCCGTGAAGCGCTGAGCCGGGAACCCTGAGCCGGAGCGCTGGCCCGGCAGCTGCAACTAAACTGGACTGGATCCCTAGCCGACCACCGTGAGGACAGACTGCACATGGCCATTTTGAATATCCGCATCATCGGCGATCCTGTGTTGCGCACAGTCGCCGATCCCGTGACGGAATTCGGGCCTGAACTGGCAAAGCTCGTCGCCGACATGACYGAAACCATGGAGGATGTCGAGGGCGCMGGCCTGGCCGCGCCCCAGGTCGGTGTGAGCCTGCGWGTCTTCACCTACCGGATCGGCGGGGTYGAGGGGCACATCATCAACCCCGTGCTGGAAAACAGCGAGGACTTCCAGCCGGACCAGGTGGAGGGATGCCTGTCCATCCCGGGCCTCGGCTTCCCGGTGCGCCGGTATCGCCATACCCGCGTGACCGGTGTGGACCTTCATGGGAACCCCGTCACGGTGGAGGGCGAGGACATGCTGGCGCGCTGCTTCCAGCACGAGACCGACCACCTGGACGGCATCCTCTACACGGACCGGCTGGAGGGCGATGACCGGAAGGCCGCCCTGCGCGCCATCCGCAATGCCAACTACGACGCCATTACGGAACAGACMACAACCAAGCGCGCGAAAARCGTCGGGACGAGCTTTGGCGGGTCCAGCTTCGGGCTCAACCCGTGAGGGTTCTTTTCGCSGGGACCCCCGCCGTCGCCGTGCCCTCCCTGGACGCCCTTGTTGACGCCGGGTTCGACGTCGTCGCYGTCCTCACCCGACCTGAYGCCCCRCTGGGACGCAARCGGGTCCTGACGCCGTCGCCSGTGGCGGCCCGGGCCGCCGAGCTYGGCATCGAGRTCATCCACGCCGCCAAAGTGGAKGCCGRGGTCACCRCCCGCATCGCCGGCGCTGCGCCGGAYGTCGCGGCGATCGTCGCMTACGGCGGMCTGATTCCCCGTGCCGCCCTGGACGTYCCCCGCCACGGCTGGGTGAACCTGCACTTCTCCCTGCTCCCGGCCTGGCGCGGCGCCGCCCCCGTGCAGCGTGCCGTCATCGCAGGCGACGACGTCACCGGTGCYGTGACCTTCCGTCTCGAAGAGGGGCTGGACACCGGTCCCGTCTTCGGAACGCTCACGGAGACCGTGCACCCCGGCGACACCGCCGGGGCCYTGCTGGAACGGCTCTCCCACAGCGGYGCCGTCCTGCTGGCCCAGACGCTGTCCGCCATCGACGCCGGCAAGGCCGTCGCGATGCCGCAACARGGSGAGKTCAGCCTGGCACCCAAGCTCAGCCTCGAGGACGGCCGGCTCGACTGGCGGCAGCCCGCCCTGGCGATCGGGCGCAGGGCCCGCGGCGTCACGCCGGAGCCCGGRGCCTGGACCTTGCTCGATGGCCAACGGATCAAGCTGGAACCGGTGCAACCYGCCCCGGAGTCCGCCGYGCTTCGGCCCGGACAGCTGGCCATGGACGGGAAACGCGTCCTKGTAGGCACGGGGTCACACCCCGTGGAATTGACCCGGGTCCAGCCCGCGGGCAAGAAAATGATGGCCGCCGCTGATTGGGCGCGTGGGCAGGCAACACTTGAAAGCGTGGTATTCGAATGAGCGAATCCGGGACCAGCGGCAGCAGCCGAGGCAGGGGCCCCCAGCGCGGCGCCGGGCAGGAGGGTGGCCAGGGCGGCCGGGGACGTGACGGCAGCATCCGAAACGCCCAGGGCCGGGAACGCAACCGCGGCCCACAGCGCGGCTTCACCGARAACGCACCGTCACAGCGCACCCGCCGCGCCGATCCCGCCCGGCTGGTKGCCTTCGAAGTGCTCCGCGCCGTGGCGTCCGAGGACGCCTACGCGAACCTCGTGCTGCCGGCCCGGATCCGGCACCACGGGCTGGACAAGCGCGACGCCGGTTTYGCCACCGAGCTCAGCTACGGCGCCCTCCGCGGCCAAGGCACRTAYGACGCGATCCTGGCSCGATGCGTTGACCGGCCGCTGGACGAACTGGATYCGGCCATCCTSGACGCGCTCCGGATCGGCGTTCAYCAGCTGCTCGCCATGCGCGTGCCCGCCCACGCCGCCCTGGACCAGACTGTCGGCCTGGCCCGGGCCGTGATCGGCGCCGGGCCCTCGGCACTGATCAATGCCGTGCTGCGAAAGGTCTCCGCACGCACCCTTGAAGAATGGCTTGAACTGCTGCTCAGCACCGAGACCGATGCCACCAGGATCGCGTCCATCCGCTACGCCCACCCGGAGTGGATCGTCCGCGCGCTCCGCCAATCGCTCGTGGCCCACGGCCGGTCGGCTGCCGAGATTGACGCGCTCCTCGAGGCCGACAACGCCGCGCCCGTGGTGAACCTTGTGGCCCTGCCCGGCGTCGGCAGCCTGGACGAGGCCCTGGAAGGCGGGGCCACCCCGGGTGAACTCGTCGAGGGTTCGGCCCTCTCCAGCGGCGGAGACCTCGGCCGGCTTGCCTCGGTCCGCGACGGAAGCACSCGTGTYCAGGACGTCGGTTCGCAGCTCGTGGCACGGGCCATGGCCGCCGTCGACCTCGGCGGGAATCCCGGCGSAGACGGAGATACGGGARCGGACAGCGGAGGCGCGGRGGAACGCTGGCTCGACCTCTGTGCCGGCCCCGGCGGCAAGGCCGCCCTGCTCGGAGCCCTCGCCCGGCAGCGCGGCGCGCACCTGCTGGCCAACGAATTCGCCCCGCACCGTGCCAAACTGGTCCGCCAAGCCCTCTCGGCCGTCCCGCGGGAGGCCTGGGAAGTCAGRACCGGCGACGGCCGTGAGATTGGCGCGGAGCAGCCGGAATCCTTCGACCGCGTCCTCGTYGACGTCCCGTGCACCGGCCTGGGCGCCTTGCGCCGGCGCCCGGAGTCACGCTGGCGGCGCACGCCCAAGGACCTCGTAGACCTTGGTCCGCTGCAGCGCCAGCTGCTCAACTCAGCGATCGACGCCGTCAAACCCGGCGGCGTGGTGGCGTACGTCACCTGCTCGCCGCACCCGGCGGAGACGACCGCCGTCGTGAGTGATGTCCTGCGTAAGCGGGAGGACCTCGAGCTCCTCGACGCCGGCGCCGTGCTGGACAGCGTCAGCCTCACCGGCCACCTCGAGGCCGGAAATGAGCTCACCGCGCAGCTTTGGCCGCACGTGCACCACACGGACGCAATGTTCCTGGCGCTGATTCACAAGAAGGCCTGAGTCTCACCGATACTGGGGCACTGATACCTAGAAAAGAACCAGCCATAACGAACCAGCTGAGTACGAACACGAAGGACATCCATGGCCCAGTGCTGCATCAACCCGAGCATCCTTTCGGCAGATTTCGTCAACCTTGAAGCCGAACTGCGCCGCATCAGCAATGCCGATGCGGTGCATGTGGACGTCATGGACAACCACTTCGTGCCCAACCTGACCATCGGKTTGCCCGTAGTGCAGCGCATCCAGGCCGTCAGCCCGGTGCCGCTGGACGCCCACCTGATGATCGCCGACGCCGACCGCTGGGCRCCGGGCTTCGCCGACGCCGGCGTCGCCTCAGTGACGTTCCACGCCGAAGCCTCGATCGCGCCCATCAAACTCGCGCGGGAACTGCGGGCCCGCGGCGCCAAGGCCGGCATGGCACTGCGTCCCGGCACCCCCGTGGAGCCCTACCTGGACATGCTCYCGGAACTGGACCTGCTGTTGATCATGACGGTTGAGCCCGGTTTCGGCGGGCAGTCMTTYCTGGACCTGACGCTGCCGAAGATCCGGCGGGCCCGSGCGGCCATTGACGGCTCCGGCGTGGGSGTGGCGCTGCAGGTCGACGGCGGCATCACCGAGGAGACGATCGTGCGTGCGGCGGAAGCGGGAGCAAACGTCTTCGTYGCCGGATCGGCCGTATATGGCGCCGCGGACCCGGCGGACGCGATCGAACGGCTCCGCGCGGCCGGRAGCCGCTGAGGGYCCGGCGGTCCYCGCGGGAGCTGCCACGCAAAGATGACTCAGACCGTAACTTCCGCGACCGGGAATAGCYGGAGACCGGTCCGGGTTGTGTCAGAATAGCAACACACATACGTGCTCCGGGGTCGGTGTAAGTCCGAACCGGCGGTGACAGTCCGCGACCCGCGCGCCAGCGCCTTCCTTCGGGAGGGACACCGGCAAACGGTTGAATCGGTGAAATTCCGATACCGACAGTTAAAGTCTGGATGAGAGAAGCACGTACAGCTGTTACGGCGGTGCCCAGAAGGCACCGCATAATTGTGCTGTCGTATACCCCCGGAGCCATCGCGGTTCTTGAGGGAAGGAACGACATACACATGGACTTTCTGCGATGGCTCTTCGAAGCACAGATCCCGGTAGGCGGATCTGTCCTGATTCTTCGCGAAGTGCTTGGCAACATCTTTGGGCTCGCCGGCGCCCTGGGCGGCATGCGCCGCCGGGTCTGGGCCTGGCCCGTCGGCATCGCCGGCAATCTCCTGCTCCTGACCGTCTTCCTTGGCAATGTCTTCGGCTCGGCGACGCCGGCCACGCTGTGGGGCCAGGCAGGCCGTCAGGTCATGTTCATCGGCGTCGCCGTCTACGGCTGGTACCGCTGGCGGCAGGCCGCACACACAAGCGGCGCCGCGGAAGCCATTGCGCCACGCTGGGCCAGCAACAAGACCCGGCTGCTCCTGGCRGCATCGCTSGTGGCCGGCACCWTGGCRCTGACCCCGGTCTTCGATTCGMTCGGCTCCTACCCKCCGGTCTGGGCCGACGCCTGGACCTTCATGGGGTCCCTGCTCGCCACCTACGGGATGGCGCGCGGCTGGACGGAGTTCTGGCTCATCTGGGTAGCCGTCGACATCGTAGGCGTCCCCCTGCTCTTCAGCGCCGGGTACTTCGCCAGCGCCTTCATGTACCTGTTCTACGGCTTCTTCACGCTGGCCGGGTTCTTTGTCTGGTGGCGCGCGGCCMGGGTCGCSGCACKCTCCGGCGCAGCAGTTTCCRCCACGGCAGCATCCGATGAMCCGGCCCCCGRCCTGGCGSTCAGGGCATGAGCGGSTCACAGCCCGYYGCGACGGCCGCAATCGGCGKGCCCGACGCCGTCCGCCCATCCAGCGCCGCCGAATCTAGCACCCCAGAATTCAGCGCTGCCGAATCCAGCATTGGCGAATTCAGCGCTGCCGAAAATGCCGCGATGCAGGATGCCCTCGCCGCCGCCGCGCAGGGCCCGCGGGGCGCCAACCCGCTCGTCGGCGCCGTCATCATGGGACCCGACGGAACGCACCTCGCCACCGGCTACCACCGGGGAGCGGGGACCGCGCACGCCGAGGCTGACGCCATCACCCAGGCGACGGCGGCCGGCCAGGATCTGCGCGGTGCCGCGATGGTGGTGACCCTGGAACCCTGCAACCACTGCGGCCGGACCGGCCCCTGCGCCCAGGCCATCATCGACGCCGGCATCACCGACGTCATCTATGCCATCGACGACCCCCACGATCCTGCCGCCGGCGGCGCCGTGACGCTCCGCGCCGCGGGCGTCCGGGTCCGCTCCGGGCTGGCCGCCGACGCCGCACTTGACCTGAAC
>NZ_JBFTKG010000030.1:0-52507 GCF_056395825.1 Arthrobacter sp. 05T47
GAATTCAGCGCTGCCGAAAATGCTGCGATGCAGGATGCCCTCGCCGCCGCCGCGAAGGGCCCTCGGGGCGCCAACCCGCTCGTAGGCGCCGTCCTTATGGGGCCCGACGGAACGCACCTCGCCACCGGCGACCACCGGGGAGCGGGGACCGCGCATGCCGCGGCTGATGCCATCACCGAATTCAGCGCTGCCGAAATTGCTGCGATGCAGGATGCCCTCGCCGCCGCCGCGAAGGGCCCTCGGGGCGCCAACCCGCTCGTAGGCGCCGTCCTTATGGGGCCCGACGGAACGCACCTCGCCACCGGCTACCACCGGGGAGCGGGGACCGCGCATGCCGAGGCTGATGCCATCACCCAGGCGACGGCGGCGGGCCAGGACCTGCGCGGCGCCGCGATGGTGGTGACGCTGGAACCCTGCAACCACTGCGGCCGGACCGGCCCCTGCGCCCAGGCCATCATCGACGCCGGCATCACCGACGTCATCTATGCCATYGAYGACCCCCACGATCCTGCCGCCGGCGGCGCCGTGACGCTCCGCGCCGCGGGCGTCCGGGTCCGCTCCGGGCTGGCCGCCGACGCCGCACTKGACCTGAACCGGCGCTGGTTCGACGCCGTCGACGCCAAACGGCCCTTCGTTACCCTGCACATCGCGCAGACCCTMGACAGCCGCATCGCCGCCAGCGACGGCACCAGCCAGTGGATCTCCAGCCCGGAGTCGCTCGCSGACAATCACGCMCTGCGGGGCAGGATTGACGCGATCCTGGTGGGCACCCAGACAGTCCTCGTCGACAACCCGCGGCTTACGGCCCGGAACGCCGACGGCGAGGCGGCCGGCAAACAGCCGCTGCGCGCCGTCATGGGGTACCGGGGGATTCCCGAGGACGCCGCCATCCACGGKGCAGACGGCAACGTCCTGCACCTTGCCACCCGCGACCCGCGCGAGGCCCTGGACCAGCTGTTCGACAGCGGGGTCAGGCACCTCATGGTGGAGGGCGGCTCCCGCGTGCTGAGCGCGTTCCTTGCGGCGGGCCTGGTCGACGAGCTCATCGTTTACCTGGCGCCGACGCTCCTTGGCTCGGGCACCGCGGCCCTGGAGGACCTTGGCATCGCCACCCTGGCCGACGCCCAACACTGGGAATGGGACCCGGCCTCCGGGGGTGCCGTCCAGKCCCTCGGCCGCGACCTCCGGCTGCATCTTCGCCCGGCCACGGCAGCCGCCCCGGCCACGCCAGCCACCGCGGCYGTCSCGGCCGCCACCCCTACTTCATCCGATACAACCCCGCACCGCACCGGCGCGGACACCGCCGCAGGAGGCAACTGATGTTTACCGGAATTATCGCCGAGCAGGGAAAGGTGCTCTCCGTTGAACGCAACGGGGACAGCGCCACCGTTCGGCTCCACGCGCCCGGCACCACGGACGGCCTCGCCCTGGGCGGTTCCATCGCGGTCAACGGTGTCTGCCTYACCGCCACGCAGATCGACGGCAGGGACTTCAGCGTCGACGTCATGGGCGAGACCCTTGACCGCAGCACCATCGGGGAACTCASCGCCGGCGATCCGGTCAACCTGGAACGCTGCGTGCCCGCCGGCGGGCGGCTGGACGGCCACGTGGTCCAGGGGCACGTCGACGGCGTCGGCCGGCTCCTGGAACGCGAGGGCCTCGGCAACTGGGACCGGCTCCGGTTTGGAGTGCCGGCCGGACTGGCCCGCTACATCGCCGAAAAGGGTTCCATCGCCGTGGACGGCGTCTCCCTCACCGTTACCACTGTGAGCCCGGCCAACGATCSGGCACCGTGGTTCGAAGTGGGGCTGATCCCCACMACCCTGGCCGAAACCGGGCTGGGCCAGAAGGCAGTCGGCGGCCACGTCAACCTCGAGGTCGACGTCCTGGCCAAGTACACCGAACGCCTCCTGTCCTTTGCCGGCGGAACCGGCCCCGCCGCGCACCGGGCGCCCGACGCTGCCGCAGMAGCAGCCGCSGTGCCCGCAGGCGAGGCAGCACYCTCGGAAGGGGCCACGAAATGAGCCGCGTCAAAGATCCCGCCCACGGCCTGGCAGAGGCGCTCGGCGCAGCCACCCCAGCTGCAGCCACCCCAGATGCCGGCCGGGTAGGCCTGGACCCGATCGAGGACGCCATCAGCGCCRTGGCMGCCGGACGGCCGGTCCTGGTGGTGGATAACGAGGACCGCGAGAACGAAGGCGACATCATCTTCGCCGCCGARCACGCGACCCCGGAGCTGATGGGCTGGACGGTCCGYTACAGCTCCGGTGTGATCTGCGTACCGCTSGACGCCGACCGCGCCGACGCCCTTGCGCTGCCGCCGATGGTGGCTGTCAATGAGGACGCSAAGGGCACCGCCTACACCGTKTCCTGCGACGCSGCGGTGGGTGTCAGCACCGGAATTTCCGCCACGGACCGCGCCCTGACGGCACGGATCCTGGCCGACCCGCAAAGCCAGCCGAAATCATTGACCCGTCCCGGGCATGTTTTCCCCCTCCGCGCCGTTAAGGGGGGAGTGCGGGAACGTCCCGGCCACACTGAGGCGGCMGTGGACCTGTGCCGGCTGGCGGGCCTGGAGCCCGTGGGAGTGATAGCAGAGCTGGTGTACGACAACGGAGAAATGATGCGGCTGGACGGATTGCGTGGCTTCGCCATCGAGCATGGCTGCCCCCTGATTTCGATTGCGGATCTGGTGGCCTACCTCGAGGCGGGGCAGCACGGCAGCCACGCAACGGACCCCGTCTGATGGAGGAGAAAAAGTGACGACTTCGAAGACCCGAGAAGAKATGCCCATGGCGCGCCAACCGCATCCGGTCAGCGCAGGACCCATCGTCCAGCTGCCCACCGCCTTCGGCAATTTCGTKGCGCAGGCCTGGACCGACCTGGCTACCGGCGCGGAACACCTGGCGGTCAGTTCGCCGATGCCCCCCACTGACGGCCAGGCCCCGYTGGTCCGCCTCCATTCCGAGTGCCTCACMGGCGACGTGTTCGGTTCCTACCGCTGCGACTGCGGCGAGCAGCTGGCCTATGCCCTCGAGCTRATCAACGAACTCGGCGGCACRCTGCTGTACCTSCGYGGCCAGGARGGYCGYGGGATCGGCCTGGCGAACAAGATGAAGGCCTACGCCCTGCAGGAAGCCGGGTTTGACACCGTGGAGGCCAACGARCAGCTYGGGCTGCCGGTCGACGCGCGCTGCTACAARGCCGCGGCCCAGATCCTYGCAGAGATGGGCCTCCATGAGATCCGGCTCCTGAGCAACAACCCGGACAAGCAGGACCGGCTCGCCCRGGCAGGGGTCAGGGTAGTGGAGATGGTCCCCACCGAGGTTCCCTCGCGCGAGCAGAACATCCGCTACCTGCAGACCAAGAAGGACCGGATGGACCACCGCCTGGTCCTGGACGGTGAACCCGCGCCGGCCGCCGGAATGGCCGGATTCGAGCCYGACCACGACTGACCGGGTGGCCCCTCGGGCCGTCCCACCCACCTAGACCCAACAGCAAGGATTAACCWATGAGCGGCCACGGCGCCCCCCAGATCGACCTCAGCACCTTCAAGCCCGAGGAAACCTCGCAGCTCAAACTGGCCATCGTGGCCGCRAGCTGGCACACCCAAATCATGGACGGACTGCTCGACGGCGCCCTGCGCGCCGCGAAGGACGCCGGCATCAGCGAACCGACCGTCCTGCGGGTCCCCGGCACCTTTGAACTCCCCGTCGCGGCGGCCCGCCTGGCACCGCACTTCGACGCCGTCGTGGCGCTCGGCGTCGTCATTCGCGGCGGCACGCCGCACTTCGAATACGTCTGCGAGGCAGCCACCCTGGGCCTGACCGAGGTCAGCGTCCGCACCGGTGTCCCCGTGGGCTTCGGCGTGCTGACCTGCGATACCGAGCAGCAGGGGATCGACCGGGCCGGCCTGCCGGGATCCACCGAGGACAAGGGCCACGAGGCGGTCACCGCTGCCCTGGCCACGGCAGTGACCCTCAAGCAGTTCGGCTGAGCACCCAGGCTCCAGCMAGWGCCGGCGCGGAGGCCACCCTGGCRTTCCGCGCCGGCTGTGTTTTGTGTAGTGCCTCACATCCCGTCCGTCATGCAACGGCCCGGCAGGYGTTCCCGCGCCGGGAGCAAGTAGGCTTGGGGGCGTGAAGAATTTCGAGTCGCTGTTCGCAGAACTGAGTGARAAGGCAGCCKYCCGCCCGGARGGCTCCCGCACCGTCGCCGAACTGGATTCCGGAGTCCACGGCATCGGCAAGAAGGTCGTGGAGGAAGCAGCCGAGGTCTGGATGGCTGCCGAGTATGAATCCGATGARGCYGCMGCYGAGGAAATTTCGCAGCTGCTSTAYCACCTGCAGGTTCTGATGCTCGCCAAAGGACTCACYCTGGAAGACGTCTACAAGCATCTGTAGCCGCGCCCGCACCGGAAWCCGCCATGACTTCCCTGGCGGATCCCGTGCACCGCGTGGCCGATGTGCCCCCACAGAGACTTCCACACCCAAGAGAGACTTTTCCCATGCTTAGAGTTGCCGTCCCRAACAAGGGATCCCTGTCCGAAGCTGCCGCGGCCATGCTGGCCGAGGCAGGCTACCGCCAGCGCCGCGACACCCGCGAGCTTGTCATGGTGGACCCGGACAACGACATTGAATTCTTCTTCCTGCGCCCGCGCGACATCGCCGTGTACGTGGGGCAGGGAACGCTCGACGTCGGCATCACCGGCCGCGACCTGCTCCTCGACGCAGAGGTCGAGGCGGAGGAAYTGCTGCCGCTGGGCTTCGCCGCGTCCACGTTCCGCTTCGCCGGCCCGGTAGGCGACTTCACCACCGTCGCCGAGCTCGAGGGCAAGCGCCTCGCCACGAGCTACGACGGACTGCTGCGCGGCTACCTGGCCGAGCGCGGCATCAACGCCAAGGTGGTCCGCCTCGACGGCGCCGTGGAATCCTCCGTGCGCCTCGGCGTCGCGGACGCSATTGCCGACGTCGTCGAGACCGGCACCACGCTCAAGGCTGCCGGCATGGAAATCTTCGGCGAGCCGATCCTGAATTCCGAGTCGGTGCTGATCGGCCGCAAGGGCGAGCAGAACCCGGCCACTGAGGTGCTGATCCGCCGGCTTCAGGGCGTCCTGGTGGCACGACAGTATGTGCTGATGGACTACGACATCCGCAAGGAACTTGTCGAACAGGCCGCCGGACTGACTCCGGGCCTGGAATCGCCCACCGTCTCGCCGCTGCGCGATTCGGACTGGGTGGCCGTCCGCTCCATGGTCCCCAAGCGGGAAACCAACCGGATCATGGATGAGCTCTACGACCTCGGCGCCCGCGCCATCCTGGTCAGCAGCATCCACGCCTGCCGCATCTGAGCATCCACCCGCCACCTCCCTCCAGCAAACACCAGGAGAAGTCATGACTGTTGCCGTGCGCGTCATCCCGTGCCTCGACGTCGATGCCGGCCGCGTGGTCAAGGGCATCAACTTTGAAGGCCTGCGCGACGCCGGGGACCCGGTGGAACTGGCTCACCGCTACGACAACAGCGGCGCCGACGAGCTGACCTTCCTGGACGTCACTGCCTCCTCCGGCAACCGGGAGACCACGTTCGACGTCGTCCGCCGCACCGCCGAGGAAGTCTTCATCCCGTTGACGGTCGGCGGCGGCGTCCGCGGCGTCGCGGAGGTGGACAAACTCCTGCGCTGCGGGGCGGACAAGGCTGCCATCAACACCGCGGCCGTGGCCCGGCCGGATGTGATCGACGAGATCACCCGGCACTTCGGTTCCCAGGTCCTGGTGCTTTCCCTCGACGCCMGGCGCACGCGCCCSGGCTCAGAGCCCACGCCGTCGGGCTTTGARGTGACCACRCACGGCGGACGGCAGGGGACCGGAATCGATGCCATCGCGTGGGCAAAGGAGGCGGCCGACCGCGGGGTGGGYGAAATCCTGCTCAACTCGATCGACGCCGACGGCACCAAGGACGGCTTTGACCTGGAACTGATCCGCCTGGCGAGGGCTGGGGTCAAGGTCCCGCTCATCGCCTCCGGCGGCGCCGGCAARCCCGAGCACTTCCCGCCGGCAGTGGCCGCAGGCGCCGACGCTGTCCTGGCGGCCTCGGTCTTCCACTTCGGGCCCCTCGACATGATCGCCCAGGTCAAGGCCGCRATCCGCGAGGCCGGCTTCGAGGTCCGCTRAGCCACYCGCTTAAAGCAACGCGGGGTCACTCAGCGCCCATCCCGGAGGGGATTACGGGCGCTGGGTGACCCCGCGTTGTTTGGTTTAGAGCCCGACGCGTTTAGAGCCCGACTTCGGCGGACTGCAGGAGCGCGACGGCGTCCGGCTGGCCTTCGAAGGTCACGAGCGCGTGGCGGGTGCGGCCGTGCGCGTGCATGAGGAGTTCGCCCGGCTCGCCGACGATGGCCACCGACACGGGGGCCCGTTTGGCCACGTGCCTGGGGCCGGACGGACTGACCAGCACRATGCCCAGATCCACGCCGCGGTACAGGATGGCTGCCCGCTTGACCAGCTCATCCCACAGGGCGTCCGAGTACTCCTGGTCGAGGGCGCGCGGGGCCCAGCGGTCCACGGCGCGGCGGACGTCCTCGGTGTGCACGAAATACTCGATCAGGTTGGAGCTCTCGTCCAGGGCCTTGATCCGCAGCGGCGACAACGCCGGGGGACCGGCRCGGAAGTCGTTGACCAGCTTGGCGTAGTCCTCGGGGGTCTTCAGCGTGCCCGCGAGTTGGGCCGTCGCCTGGTCMGAGGCCTTGGACAGGCGTTTGAACATGAGGCCCAGTCCGACGGCGATTTTTCGCTCGCGGAGGTACARGTGCGCGGCAAGATCGCGGGTGCGCCAACCYGCRCAGAGCGTGGCAGCATCGGGACCGGCCGCCAGCAGGGTTTCGGCCAGGACTTCTCGGGACGGTTCGACGAAATGCATCACTTGTGAAACTAGCACGAGACTGCCGTGCGTGGGCACAGGAATCGCCGCCATGACCGTGCCCGGCACCGTCATCGGGCGGGTGGAYRCGGCAAKCAGCCCCATTGGCGCGCCAGTGTTAAGCGGCGGGCGGACCCGCAGGCCGGCAGCCTGCCCGGAGGCACTAGACTTGATCTGATGTCTGAGCAGCCCGCCCCCGCCAACACGCCCGCCAACAGCGTTTCGACGCAGCCTGAGCCGGCAGCGTCGGCGAGCCCCCTTCCGGCCGGACTTGCCGACGCCCTCAAACGCGACAGCGCCGGCCTGGTGGCCGCGATCGTCCAGCAGTTCGACACCCATGAGGTGCTGATGCTGGGCTGGATGGATGACGAGGCACTGCACCGCACCATGACGACCGGACGCGTGACCTTCTACTCGCGCTCCCGCCAGGAGTACTGGCGCAAGGGCGACACCTCCGGGCACGTGCAGTGGGTCAAGTCGCTCGCCATGGACTGCGACGGCGACGCCCTGCTGGTCCGGGTTGACCAGGTGGGCGCGGCTTGCCACACCGGATCCCGGACCTGCTTCGACGGCCGCGAGCTCGACGCCGTCGTCGGTCACGCAGGCTAGGCGCCCCCGGCGCTTCCACAAGCTTCACGAACCGGACCCAGGCAGGATCCCATCACCGGATCCGGTGACAGGTCCCCCTAAAGAACAGGCGGAAAGCACAGCCATGCAGGACCTYGGAATCATCAGCCCCAGCCTSGARGAGTTCCGKGAACTCGCGGGCCACAGCCGCGTCATCCCCGTCCGGCTCAAGGTGCTGGCTGACGCCGAAACCCCGATCGGGCTCTACCGCAAGCTCGCCCAGGGCCAGCCCGGGACGTTCCTGATGGAGTCTGCGGCCGTCGGCGGATCCTGGTCSCGCTACTCCTTCATCGGGTCCCGCTCCCGTGCCACCCTGACCACCAAGGACGGCAACGCGCACTGGCTGGGCCAGCCCCCRGTCGGCGTGCCGCTGGACGGCAACCCGGTGGACGCCATCCGTGACACCGTCGCGGCCCTCCGCACCGARCGCTTCGACGGGCTCCCGCCGTTCACCTCCGGTCTGGTCGGCTTCCTGGGCTGGGAAACCGTCCGGCACTGGGAGAAACTGACCAGCCCGCCGGAGGATGACCTCAAACTCCCGGAGATGGCCCTCAACCTGGTCACGGACATGGCGGTCCACGACAACATGGACGGCACCGTCCTGCTGATCGCCAACGCCATCAACTTTGATAACAGCACCGAGCGCGTCGACGAGGCCTGGCATGACGCCGTYGCCCGCGTGAAAGCCCTGCTGGAGAAGATCAGCCGCCCCGTGGAGCAGCCGGTCTCCGTGCTSGARACSGCSGCMCTGGATTTCGCGTCGAGCGTGCAGGAACGCTGGGACGAATCCGAGTACCTSGCCGCCCTGGACCGCGGCAAGGAAGCGATCGTGGACGGCGAGGTCTTCCAGGTGGTCATTTCACGCCGCTTCGAAATGGAATGCGGCGCCGACCCCCTCGACGTCTACCGGGTCCTGCGGAACACCAATCCCAGCCCCTACATGTACCTCTTCAGCTTCGAGGACGCCGCGGGCCGCGAGTACACGATCGTCGGCTCCTCGCCGGAGGCGCTCGTGACCGTGACCGGGGACGAGGTCATCACCCACCCCATCGCCGGCTCACGGCCGCGGGGCAAGACGGTGGAGGCGGACAAGGCCCTGGCCGAGGAACTGCTGGCGGACCAGAAGGAACGCGCCGAGCACCTGATGCTGGTCGACCTGTCCCGCAACGACCTCTCCAAGGTCTGCGTCGCAGGTTCTGTCGACGTCACCCAGTTCATGGAGGTGGAACGCTTCAGCCACATCATGCACCTCGTCTCSACCGTGGTCGGCGAGCTGGCCCCGGCCGCCAAGGCCTACGACGTYCTCAAGGCAACCTTCCCGGCCGGCACCCTCTCCGGKGCCCCGAAGCCGCGGGCCCTGCGCCTCCTGGACGAGCTGGAACCGCACCGGCGCGGCATCTACGGCGGCGTGGTCGGGTACCTGGACTTCGCCGGGGACATGGACATGGCGATCGCGATCCGTTCGGCCCTGCTCCGGGAAGGGCGCGCCTACGTGCAGGCCGGCGGCGGGATCGTGGCCGATTCGGTCAACCCCACCGAGGCCCAGGAAACCGTCAACAAGGCCGCYGCCCCGCTCCGCGCCGTGCACACCGCCGGTTCGCTGCACAACATCACCGCTGACGCCGTCATCGACTCAGCGCCCGACGCCGGAGCGGAGGACTGATGGAGCAGCCGGAAGCCACYGCYAAAAACACCGTKAAGACCACCACRCGACCCGCAGTCCCAGGYTGGGCCCGCAAGTCCACCCTKGTCCTGGTGATCGCCGCCCTGGCGCTGGCCGTGTTCGGGACCACCACCCAGACCTGGCTTACGGTGCACCTGGACCCCACCCAGCTCGGCGCGGCCGTGGCCAGCCAGGACGGCCTGCAGGTCCAGGGCAGCAAGGCCGCGACCACCGTCACGGCCCTGGCCCTCGTTGCCCTSGCCGGCGGCCTCGCTGCCTCCATCGCCGGCCGGGTGTCCCGCTGGGTCATCACGGCGATCATCCTGCTCGCGGCCGTGGGCATCGTCGCCGCGGCAGCCGTCGTRCTGGCGGACCCGCTGTCCGCKGCGCAGGGATCGATCGCGGCCGCCACCGGGATCAGCGGCAGCAGCGTCCAGGTGGACGTGACGGTGTTCCCCGTGATCGCCGTCGTCGCCGGCGCACTGCTGGGGCTCAGCGCCCTGGCGATCGTGCCGGCCGGCCGCTACTGGAAGAGCCGCACCAAATATGACGCGGCCGCCGCCGGCGGAACCGCAGCTGGTGGCACAGCGCCGGCCGCCCCCGCGGACGAGATCGAGAGCTGGGACCGCCTGTCCCGCGGTGACGACCCCACCTAAGCCTATGCCGCGGCCAATAACGCCCGCCAAAAAATGGCAGAATGTAAGCAGTATTCATCCTGAGGAGATTTCAATGAGCAAAGCCACTGTTTCCGCATCCACGTCCGCTGCGCCGAAGGGCGTCTACGACGACGTCGATCACAGCGAAGCGCCGGGTCACGGCAACAGCCCGGCSGCSTGGACCTSCGTGATCGTGATGCTGRTMGGCGCCCTCATYGCRKCCATCGCSTTCGTSATCGCCAACACCCCGATCTTYGTSGCGGGCGCCGCCATCATGGTGATCGGCCTGCTYGCCGGCTGGGCCATGCGCAAGGCCGGCTACGGCGTCGGCGGCAGCAAGCTGAAGAACTCCGGCCACTGAGCGTGAGCGTTCTCGACGACATCAATGCCGGTGTCAGGGAGGATATGCAGGCGCGCCAGCGTCTGGTCACACTTGCGGAACTGAAGGAGCGCGCYGCCGCTGCGAAGCCGGCCCGTGACGCCTGGRCYGCCCTGGGCGGAACSTCMRGCACCCGGGACCAACTCAAGGTGATYGCCGAGGTCAARCGCCGCAGCCCGTCCAAGGGCCGCCTCGCGGACATCGCCGATCCCGCGTCCCTCGCCGCGCAGTACGCCGACGGCGGGGCCGCCGTGATCAGTGTCCTGACCGAGGAGCGCCGTTTCGGCGGCTCGCTGGCCGACCTCGACGCCGTCCGGGCMGCAGTGGATATCCCGCTGCTGCGCAAGGACTTCATGATTGACGAGTACCAGATCTGGGAGGCCCGSGCCCACGGTGCCGACCTGATCCTGCTGATCGTGGCMTCGCTCTCGGACGCCCAGCTGCGGGACTTCACGGCCCTCAGCCGCGAGCTCGGCATGAACGTGCTCGTGGAGACCCACACGGCCGAGGAGATCGAGCGCGCAGTCGCCGCGGAAGCCCGGATCATCGGCGTCAACGTGCGCAACCTCAAGACGCTCGACGTCGACCGTTCTGTTTTTGCGGAGCTGGCCGGCGGCATTCCCGCCGGCGCGCTCGTGGTTGCCGAGTCCGGTGTGCGCGACGTCGAGGACGTCAGGCACTAYGCGGCCCGCGGCGCCAACGCAGTCCTGGTCGGCGAGGCGCTGGTCAGCGACGCGACGCCCCGCGAGCGGATCGCAGAATTCATGGCTGCCGGCGCAACGGCAATCGCCGCCCGCGCCTGAGCCTGCCGGTCCGGGCGCCCGCGTCCGGACCGAAAGCGGTACCGGGCCCGCAACTGCCCGGACAATGAGCGGATCTCGTCTGCAGATCCCCAAAGCTAGCAGTGGAACAGGATGGTGAGACTGATGGTCGATGCGCCAGCAGCCGGCTCTGACGAAAGTGCCGTGGACGCGTTCCTGCAGGGCGGTCGCCCCCAGGAGCACCCCGCACAGGGTGAACAGTCCCTGCGGCACGCCCCGGGGCCCTACTTCGGGAACTATGGCGGCCGGTGGATGCCCGAGTCGCTCATCGCGGCACTGGACGAGCTCGAGGACACCTTCGAGAAGGCCAAGGCCGATCCCGAGTTCATCGCCCAGATCGCCGACCTGAACAAGAACTACTCCGGCCGGCCGTCGCTGCTGACCGAGGCCAAGCGCTTCGCCGAACACGCCGGCGGGGTGCGAATCTTCCTCAAGCGCGAAGACCTCAACCACACCGGCTCGCACAAGATCAACAACGTCCTGGGACAGGCGCTGCTCGCCAAGCGGATGGGCAAAACCCGCGTCATCGCCGAGACCGGTGCCGGTCAGCACGGTGTTGCCAGCGCCACCGCCGCTGCCCTCCTAGGCCTKGAGTGCGTGGTCTACATGGGCGCGGAGGACTGCCGCCGGCAGGCACTCAACGTGGCCCGGATGGARCTCCTCGGCGCCACGGTSATCCCCGTGACCAACGGATCCCAGACGCTCAAGGACGCCATCAACGAGGCCCTGCGCGACTGGGTCGCGAACGTGGGCAACACGCACTACCTGCTGGGCACCGCCGCCGGCGCGCACCCGTTCCCGGCATTGGTCCGCTACTTCCACGAAGTGATCGGCGAGGAGGCCCGGGCCCAGATCCTGGACCAGGCCGGCCGGCTTCCGGACGCCGTCTGTGCCTGCATTGGCGGCGGCTCCAACGCCATCGGCATCTTCCACGGCTTCCTCGATGACCCCTCGGTCAAGATCTACGGCTTCGARGCCGGCGGCGACGGCGTCGAAACCGGGCGCCACGCGGCCACCATCACCCTCGGCAAGCCCGGCGTGCTGCACGGCGCCCGCTCCTACCTCATGCAGGACGACGACGGCCAGACCATCGAGTCGCACTCGATCTCGGCCGGCCTGGACTACCCGGGCGTCGGCCCCGAGCACTCCTACCTCGCCGACATCGGCCGGGTCAGCTACGAGCCSATCACGGACAGCGAAGCCATGGAGGCCTTCCGCCTCCTGTGCCGCACCGAGGGCATCATCCCGGCCATCGAGTCTGCCCACGCCCTSGCCGGCGCCATCAAGGTGGGGCAGCGGCTCGCCGCAGAAGCCGCCGCAGGCAAAGCGTCAGACAAGATCGTGCTCGTGAACCTCTCCGGCCGCGGCGACAAGGACGTGGCCACGGCCGCCGAATGGTTCGACCTGCTGGCCGAGGATTCACCGGAAGCGGAAATCGCCAAAGAGGGGGAACAGCTGTGAGTACCGCAAACGATGCCAACCAGGCAGTCGACCAGTCCAGCAGCAAGTCGGCCGCGGCCATTGACCGYGCCCKCRCCCAGGGCCGGGCMGCCCTGATCGGCTACCTGCCGGCCGGCTACCCGAGCGTTGAAGCCACCATYGCCGCCGGCATCGCCCTTGCMGAGAACGGCGCCGACCTCATCGAGATCGGCATCCCCTACTCCGACCCCGTCATGGACGGCCAGGTCATCCAGGCGGCCACCACGGAGGCCCTCGCSAAGGGCTTCCACGTGCGGGAGGTCTTCGACGTCGTCCGCGGCATCACGAGCAAGACCGACGCCGCRGTGCTGGTCATGACGTACTGGAACCCGGTGATGCGGATGGGCGTGGACGAGTTCTCCCGCCGCCTGGCCGAGGCCGGAGGAGCGGGGCTGATTACGCCCGACCTCATCCCCGACGAGGCTGCCGAATGGTTCGCCGCCTCGGACAAGTACGGACTGGACCGGGTGTTCCTGGTGGCTCCCTCGTCCTCTCCGGAACGCATGAAGCGCACYGTCGACGCRAGCCGCGGCTTCGTGTACGCCGTCTCCATCATGGGCGTCACCGGCGCCCGTAGCTCGGTCAGTTCCGCCGCCAAGGATGTCGTMGCCGCCGCACACGCCGCGGGCGCCGAACGCGTCTGCGTGGGCCTCGGCGTCTCCAACGCCGGTCAGGTCCGCGAGATCGCCGAATATGCGGAAGGCGTGATTGTGGGCACCGCCCTCGTCGCGGCCATCCGGGACGGCGGCGTSGATGCTGTAGCCTCCTTGACGAAAGACCTCAGCACCGGCCTCACCAAGGAAGAAGCGTAAGCAATGCAGTCAGTCCTCCACGCGGCGGCGATGATTCCCGCGAGCATTCCGAGCCCCAGCTGGTCCGGATTCGACATCCCGCTGCCGTGGGGGGCCCTGCGCATCCACGCCTACGCCCTGTGCATCCTCGCCGGCATCATCGCCGGCCTGTGGCTGACCTCGGTCCGCTGGGCGCGCCGCGGYGCCCCTGAGGGCAGCGTCTGGGACATCGCCATCTGGGCCATCCCGTTCGGCATYATCGGYGGACGGCTCTACCACGTGTTCTCCTCGCCCGATGCCTACTTCGGCCCYGGCTTTGACGGCACGGGGGACCTGTCCCTGATTCCGCAGATCCAGCGCGGCGGCCTCGGCATCTGGGGCGCCGTCGTGCTGGGCGCCGTCGGTGCCTGGATCGGCTGCCGGCGTGCCGGGGTGAAGCTGAGCGCGTTCCTGGACGCCGCGGCCCCCGGGCTGCTGCTCGCCCAGGCGATCGGCCGGTGGGGCAACTACTTCAACCAGGAGCTCTTCGGCGGCCCCACCACGCTGCCGTGGGGGCTGCAGATCGATCCCAACAGCCCCAATTTCCCGGCCGGCATGCCCGCGGACACGCTCTTCCACCCGACGTTCCTCTACGAGTCGCTGTGGAACCTGGCCGGTGTCCTGATCCTGCTGGCCCTGGACCGGCGATTCAGCTTCCGCCGCGGCCGCCTGTTCTGCCTCTACGCCATGTACTACACGCTGGGCCGCGTCTGGATCGAGGCCATGCGGATCGACGACGCCGAGCAGATCAGCCTCTTCGGGATCACCACCAGGCTCAACGTCTGGACCAGCATCTTYGTCTTTGCCGGAGCCCTGATCGCCTTCATCATCCTGGGSCTGCGGAAGCSCTCGGAGCCGGACACCCCGTTCCTTCCSGGACGGGAACCGGCCGAAGAGAATGCTGTCGAAGAAAAGACGGCGGAAGCAGAGACTGCGGAAGCAGAGACAGCCGAAGCAAAGACTGCTGACGCAAAAACTGCTGACGCCAAGGCAGCGGAGGCCAAGGCTGCGGAGCCAGGGACYGCGGAGGAAAAGTCCGCGGARACCAAGGCCGCGAAGAAGCCTGCCGAGCCCAAAACGGCTACYGAAGCGGCTGRCGCCGCGGCGACTGACGTCGAAGAAACCGACGTCGAAGAAGGGRAGCGCGCCACCGTCCCCGCRGACGCGGCAWCCATCCACCATTCGGACGCTGCTGTCTCAGATAGTGAATCCCGTGATAATCTCCGGAATAACCAAAGCGGGCCAGTCCCCGCATCCTCGGATGCGGTCARGGACTCCACCGGCGGCACCATGCCCGCCACCGGAGTTCCGGCAGCCGGAGTATCCGGCCGCCAGGSAACTGGAACCGCCCCGGAGGCTGAGGGCACCAAGTAGCTCAGCGCCGGACATCGGGTTGCGGAGCCACCGCTCGCAGGGCCCGACTCCACAGCGTCGTGGCAAGAGGGATTGCAGTGGGCAGCAGATAGGCGCTGTCCACGCAAGCCCGGGTCAGCACCTGCGTAACTGTTAGTACAGGAGGCCGGGCTGGCCTACAATTCCAGTTAGAAAAACACTCTGTAGCGCCCGTCACACCGGCGTGCTGAGTGGGGCCAATGTTGTCCCTCCCATACGCACGATCAGGAGGAAGGACGTCTCCAATGACCCAAACTCGTCACAGCCCCAGCTGGTCCGTTCCGGACCAGCCCACGGCCGCCACGTCACCCTTCAGCAGGTTCGCCGCGATTCCGGCCGCTGCCGGACTTTACAACCCGGAGAATGAGAAGGACGCCTGCGGCCTGGCCATCATCGCCACGCTCCGCGGCGAGCCTGGCTATGACATCGTCGACGCCGCCCTGACCGCCCTGCGCAACCTCGAGCACCGCGGTGCCGTSGGAGCYGATGAAGGTACCGGCGACGGCGCCGGCCTCCTCATGCAGGTCCCGGACGAATTCTTCCGCGCAGTCACCGACTTCGAACTTCCGGCCCCCGGCCAGTACGTSGTGGGAACCGCGTTCCTGCCCGCCGAGCAGCGCGAATCCGACGCCGCCCGCGCCGGCATCGAAGGCCTCGCCGCGGACGAGGGCCTGACCGTTCTCGGCTGGCGCGAAGTCCCGATCGTCGCTGACCTCGTCGGCGCCATGGCCCGGGCCTGYATGCCGCAYTTCTCGCAGCCCTTCTTCGCCTCCAGCACCGGCGAAACCCTCGAGCGCAACGAGCTCGATTCCCGCGCCTGGCGGATCCGCAAGCGCGCCCAGAACAAGTTCGGCGTGTACTTCCCGTCGCTGTCYTCCCGGACCATCGTCTACAAGGGCATGCTCACCACCGCCCAGCTGGAGCCGTTCTACCCGGACCTCTCGGACAAGCGCTTCAAGACCAAGCTCGCGATCGTCCACTCGCGCTTCTCCACCAACACCTTCCCGTCCTGGCCCCTGGCGCAGCCCTTCCGCACCATCGCGCATAACGGCGAGATCAACACCGTCAAGGGCAACCGCAACTGGATGCGGGCACGGCAGTCGCAGCTCTCCAGCCCGCTGCTGGGGGACTCTCCGGAAGAGCTGTTCCCCATCTGCACCCCGGGCGCCTCCGACTCGGCGTCCTTCGATGAGGTGGCGGAGCTGCTCTGGCTCTCCGGCCGGCCCATCACGCACTCGATCATGATGATGATCCCGGAGGCTTGGGAAAACCACGCCACCATGGATCCGGCACGCCGCGCCTTCTACGAATACCACTCCATGCTCATGGAGCCGTGGGACGGCCCCGCGGCCGTTTCCTTCACGGACGGCAACCTGGTCGGTGCCACCCTGGACCGCAACGGCCTGCGCCCGGGACGGTACTGGATCACCGAAGACGGGCTTGTCGTCTTCGCTTCCGAAGTCGGCGTGATCGACGTCGAACCTTCCAAGGTGGTCAAGAAGGGCCGCGTCTCCCCGGGCAAGATGTTCCTGGTGGACACCGGGTCCGGCCGGATCATTGACGACGCCGAGGTCAAGGCCGAGGTCGCCGCCGCGAACCCGTGGGCCGAATGGCTCAAGGACAACCTGATCGACCTCAAGGACCTCCCCGAGCGYGAGCACGTGGTCCACACCGCCGCCTCGGTCAACATCCGCCAGCGGACCTTCGGCTACACCACCGAGGAACTGAAGATCTTGCTCGGCCCCATGGCCCGCACCGGCGCCGAGCCGCTGGGCGCCATGGGCTCGGACACGCCCGTGGCCGTGCTGTCCAAGCGGCCCCGGCTGCTCTTCGACTACTTCGTGCAGTCCTTCGCCCAGGTCACSAACCCGCCGCTGGACGCCATCCGTGAAGAGCTCGTCACSTCCCTGATGTGCGCGATCGGCCCGAACGGGAACCTGCTKGACACCAAGCAGGTCCGCCAGCCGCAGGTCGCGCTGCCGTTCCCMGTGATCAACAACGACCAGCTCGCCAAGATCGCGAACATCGAGAGCGCCGACGGCGACAGGGTCGCCATGAAGGTCCGCGGACTRTACCGCCCCGAAGGCGGCGAGCACGCCCTCCGSGCCCGGCTSACCGARATCTGCGAGCAGGTCTCCGGCGCCATCAACCGCGGCGTCCAGTACGTCGTGCTCTCGGACCGCGACTCGAACGCCCAGTGGGCGCCGATCCCGTCCCTGYTGCTGGTCAGCGCCGTGCACCACCACCTGCTGCGCAGCGCCAACCGCACCAAGACCGCGCTCGTGGTSGAGGCCGGCGACGTCCGCGAGACGCAYCACGTCGCCGTSCTGATCGGCTACGGCGCCTCCGCCGTGAACCCGTACCTGGCCATGGAATCCGTGGAACAGCTCATCGCCACMGGCGACGTCGTGGGGGTCACCCCGCATGATGGCGTCTACAACCTGATCAAGGGCCTCGGCAAGGGCGTCCTGAAGATCATGTCCAARATGGGCATCTCCACCGTGGCCTCCTACACCGGTGCCCAGACCTTCGAAGCCCTCGGCCTCGGCCAGGAACTCGTGGACGAGTACTTCTCCGGCACGCACTCCCAGCTCGGCGGCGTCGGCCTCGATGTCATTGCCGCCGAGGTCCTGGCCCGGCACCGCATGGCSTACCCCGAGAACGGCATCGAACTGCCSCACCAGCCCCTGCTGGGCGGCGGCGAGTACCAGTGGCGCCGCGACGGMGAACCCCACCTGTTCAACCCCGAGACCGTCTTCCGGCTGCAGCACGCCACRCGTGAACGCCGCTAYGACATCTTCAAGGCCTACACCCGGGGCGTGGACGACCAGTCCGAGAACCTCATGACCCTGCGCGGGCTGCTGAAGTTCAAGGCCGGCCTGCGTCCCGCCGTGCCGCTGGAGGAAGTGGAGCCTGTCTCCAGCATCGTCAAGCGGTTCTCCACCGGCGCCATGAGCTACGGCTCCATCTCGCAGGAAGCCCACGAGACCCTCGCGATCGCCATGAACCGGCTGGGCGGCAAGTCCAACACCGGTGAAGGCGGCGAGGACGTGGACCGCCTGCTCGATCCCACCCGCCGGTCAGCGGTCAAGCAGATCGCCTCGGGCCGCTTCGGCGTCACGAGCCTGTACCTRTCCAACGCCGATGACATCCAGATCAAGATGGCGCAGGGTGCCAAGCCCGGCGAGGGCGGCCAGCTGATGGCGCAGAAGGTCTACCCCTGGGTGGCCCGCACGCGGCACTCCACACCCGGCGTCGGCCTCATCTCGCCGCCCCCGCACCACGACATCTACTCCATCGAGGACCTCGCGCAGCTGATCTAYGACGCCAAGCGCGCCAACCCCTCGGCCCGCGTGCACGTCAAGCTYGTCTCCGAGGTCGGAATCGGCACCGTGGCGGCCGGCGTGACCAAGGCGAAGGCCGACGTCGTCCTGGTTTCCGGGCACGACGGCGGTACCGGCGCCTCKCCGCTGAACTCGCTCAAGCACGCCGGTGTCCCCTGGGAGCTCGGCCTCGCCGAGACCCAGCAGACSCTCATGCTCAACGGCCTGCGCGACCGTGTRGTGGTACAGGTGGAYGGCCAGCTCAAAACCGGCCGCGACGTYGTGATCGCCGCRCTGCTTGGCGGCGAGGAGTTTGGTTTCGCCACCGCTCCGCTGGTGGTCTCCGGCTGCATCATGATGCGCGTCTGCCACCTGGACACCTGCCCGGTGGGCGTCGCGACCCAGAACCCCGAGCTGCGCTCCCGGTTCAACGGCAAGCCAGAATTCGTGGTCAACTTCTTCGAATTCCTCGCCGAGGAGGTCCGCGAAATCCTCGCGGAACTGGGTTTCCGCAGCATCGAGGAGGCGATCGGCCATGCCGAAATGCTCGACTCCCGTGAAGCGATCAGCCACTGGAAGGCCGAAGGGCTGGACCTGGATCCGATCCTGCACGGCCTTGAGTTCGACGACGACGCGCCGCTGCGCAACCTCACCGGCCAGAACCACGAGCTGGACAAGCACTTCGACCAGCGCCTGATCGCCATGGCAGCCGAAGCCCTCAGCGACCGCACCCCGGTGAAGATCTCGGTGAACGTCATCAACACGGACCGCTCCGTCGGCACCATGCTGGGCCACGTCGTCACCAAGACCTTCAGCACCGACGTGCTGGCCACGGACACCATTGACATCACGCTCACTGGCACCGCGGGCCAGTCCCTCGGCGCGTTCCTGCCCGCCGGTATCACGCTGCGCATGTTCGGCGACTCCAACGACTACGTCGGCAAGGGACTTTCCGGCGGCCGCATCATTGTCCGGCCGGACCGCACCAACGTTTTCCCGGCCGAGCGCAACGTCATTGCCGGCAACGTGATCGGCTACGGCGCCACGAGCGGCGAGATGTTCCTGCGCGGCCAGGTGGGCGAACGCTTCCTGGTCCGCAACTCCGGCGCCACCGCGGTGGCCGAGGGCATCGGGGACCACGGCTGCGAGTACATGACTGGCGGCCAGACGCTCATCATCGGCCGCACCGGCCGCAACTTCGGCGCCGGCATGTCCGGGGGCACAGCCTATGTGCTGGACCTCCAGACCGAACGCGTCAACAAGCAGGCCCTCGAGTCCGGCGAGCTGCAGCTGCGCGAGCTCGACGCCGAGGACCGCGACATCGTCCACGGGCTGCTCGTCAAGCACGTCGAGGAAACCGAGTCACTGCTCGGGGCACGGCTCCTCGAAAACTTCGATGACACCGCAGCCCGCATAACCAAGGTRCTGCCGCGCGACTACGCGGCCGTCCTGCAAACCCGTCTTGACGCCATCGAAGAGGGCCTGGACCCCGACGGCGAAGAAGTTTGGTCTCGAATCCTGGAGGTGACCGGTGGCTGATCCACGCGGATTTCTGAAAGTACGTCAGCGTGAAACCCAGCCGCGCCGTCCCGTTCCCGTCCGCATCATGGACTGGAAAGAGGTCTACGARGCCCAGGAGAAGGGTGTCCTGAAGAGCCAGGCCGGCCGCTGCATGGACTGCGGCGTGCCGTTCTGCCACCAGGGCTGCCCRCTGGGCAACCTCATCCCGGAATGGAACGACCTCATCTGGCGGGACAAGGGCGAGGAAGCGATGGAGCGGCTGCACGCCACCAACAACTTCCCCGAGTGGACCGGCCGGCTGTGCCCGGCCCCCTGCGAGGCCTCCTGCGTGCTGGGCATCAACCAGCCCGCAGTGACCATCAAGCAGGTCGAGGTCTCGATCGTGGACCAGGCCTTCGAGAACGGCTGGGTCAACCCGCTGCCCCCGGCGCGACTGACCGGCAAGACGGTCGCCGTCGTCGGCTCCGGCCCCGCCGGGCTCGCCGTCGCCCAGCAGCTGACCCGCGTGGGCCACACMGTGGCCGTCTACGAGCGCGACGACAAGATCGGCGGGCTCCTGCGCTACGGGATCCCCGACTTCAAGATGGAAAAAGAGCAGGTGGACCGCCGGCTGGAGCAGATGAAGGCCGAAGGCACCCGCTTCCGCACCGGCGTGGCMGTCGGCACCGACGTGACSTGGGAGCAGCTGCGCCGCCGGTACGACGCCGTCGTGATCGCCACCGGCGCCACCGTCCCGCGTGATCTGCCGATCCCGGGCCGCCAGCTCGAGGGCGTCCACTTCGCCATGGACTACCTCGTGCCGGYCAACCGCGTGGTGGCGGGGGAGACCGTGGCGAACCAGATCAACGCCGCGGGCAAGCACGTCGTCATCCTCGGCGGCGGSGAYACCGGCGCGGACTGCCTCGGCACCGCGCACCGGCACCAGGCCGCCTCCGTGACCACCCTGGCGATCGGCAAGCAGCCGCCGCTCGAACGTGCCGGGCACCAGCCRTGGCCGACGTTCCCCACYCTGTTCGAGGTCGCCAGCGCCCAYGAGGAAGGCGGCGAACGCACGTACCTCGCCTCCACCGTGGAGTTCGTCGGSGAAAACGGCAAGCTCACGGGCGTCAAGGTGGCCGAGACGGAATTCGTGGACGGCAAGCGCCTCCCGAAGGCCGGCACCGAGCGGATCATTCCGGCGGACCTCGTCTTCYTGTCCCTGGGCTTCACCGGCGCCGAGCCGGCCGGGATCACCGACCAGGTCCAGGCCGACTTCGACGGCCGCGGCAACGTGGCCCGYGACGGCTACTACATGACCAACACCGAGGGCATCTTCGTGGCCGGCGACGCCGGCCGCGGCCAGTCACTCATCGTCTGGGCCATCGCCGAAGGGCGCGCCTGCGCCGCGGCGGTGGACAAGTTCCTGATGGGCAGCACCATCCTGCCGGCACCCGTRGCGCCGACCGACCGGGCGATGGCTGTTTTGTAGTCCGGCAGGACACTGGTTCTGCAGGTCATCCGGGATTCATCCTCGCTTCAACTTCATCCATGCAACAGACCACTAGGGTAGGTATATGAGACGCGCTAAAATCGTGGCCACGTTCGGACCGGCAATCGCAAGCTTCGAGAACACGCTTGCCGTGCTGGAAGCCGGCGTCGACGTGGCACGCATGAACATGAGCCACGGCGATTACTCCGTGCACGACAACACCTACGAGAACGTCCGCAAGGCAGCGGCACAGCTCGGCAAGGCCGTGGCCATCATGGCYGACCTGCAGGGCCCCAAGATCCGCCTGGGCCGCTTCGTTGAYGGACCGCACCTGCTGGAGGTCGGTGACACGTTCACCATCACCACSGAGGACGTTCCCGGCACCAAGGACATCTGCTCCACGACGCTCAAGAGCCTCACCGAGGACGTCAACCCCGGTGACGCCCTGCTGATCGACGACGGCAAGGTCGCCCTSCGCGCGATCGACGTCGACGCCGTCAARGTKGTTGCCCAGGTRATTGTTGGCGGCTGGGTCTCCAACAACAAGGGCATCAACCTGCCCGGCGTYGCGGTCAACGTCCCGGCGCTGAGCGAAAAGGACGAGGACGATCTGCGCTGGGCCATGCGCCGCGGCGTGGACATGGTTGCCCTGTCCTTCGTCCGGGACGCYTCGGACATCACCCGCGTCCACGAGATCATGGACGAAGAAGGCCGCCGCGTGCCGGTGATYGCCAAGATCGARAAGCCGCAGGCCGTGGAGCAGCTCCCCGAGATCATCGACGCSTTCGACGCCATCATGGTGGCCCGCGGCGACCTCGGCGTGGAACTTCCCCTCGAGGAAGTGCCGATCGTGCAGAAGCGCGCCATCGAACTGGCACGCCGCTGGGCCAAGCCGGTCATCGTGGCCACCCAGGTCCTCGAGTCCATGATCGACAACCCGCGCCCGACGCGTGCCGAGGCTTCCGACTGCGCCAACGCGGTGCTCGACGGCGCCGACGCGGTCATGCTTTCGGGCGAGACCAGCGTGGGCAAGTACCCGATCGAGACCGTCAAGGTCATGGCCAGGATCATCGAGTCCACCGAGGTCCACGGCCTCGAGCGCGTCCCCCCGCTGGGCACCAAGCCCAAGACCCGTGGCGGCGCCATCACCCGTGCCGCCGTCGAGATCGCCGACCAGCTGGAAGCGAAGTACATCTGTACCTTCACCCAGTCCGGTGACTCGGCTCGCCGCCTCTCGCGCCTGCGCCCCATCAAGCCGGTCTTCGCCTTCACCCCGGTGGAGCACGTCTGGAACCAGCTCGCGCTCACGTGGGGCATCCAGCCGGTCCTGGTCCCGATGGTGGGCCACACCGACGAGATGACGGCCCAGGTTGACCGCAGCCTGCTCGAGCTGAACGTCGTCGAGGACGGTGACCTGGTGGTCATCGCCGCCGGTTCGCCTCCCGGAAAGGCCGGTTCCACGAACCTGCTGAAGGTCCACAAGGTGGGCGACCTCGCCGACATCGGCACGCAGGGCGAAGCAGCCGTGACCAAGGACAAGGTCGGCCCGTGGCCGGAAAAGAAGAAGAAGAACCGGGCCCAGGCCTAGTTCGGAACGCTTGAACGMAAAAGGGAGGATCCCCGCCGGTTGGCGGGGATCCTCCCTTTTTGCTTTGGTGCTTTTGTTGCTTTGCAGCTTGCGCSGTTTGGTGCCGGKTGGTGGCTAGTTGACCTGGTTGATGATGGTCTCGGCGACCTCGCGCATGCTCAGRCGGCGGTCCATCGAGGTCTTCTGGATCCAGCGGAAGGCTTCCGGCTCCGTSAGGCCCATYTTGGTGGTCAGGAGGCTCTTGGCGCGCTCCACGAGCTTGCGGGTGGCGAACTGCTCCTGCAGGTCGGTGACCTCGCTCTCGAGGGCCTTGATCTCCTCGTGGCGGGACAGCGCGATCTCCAGCGCCGGGATGAGGTCCGCCGGGGTGAAGGGCTTSACCACGTACGCCATGGCGCCGGCGTCGCGGGCCCGCTCCACCAGTTCCTTCTGGCTGAAGGCSGTSAGCAGGACCACGGGGGCGATCCGGGCCTTGACGATCTTTTCTGCGGCCGAGATGCCGTCCATGACGGGCATCTTGACGTCCATCAGGACCAGGTCGGGCTTGAGCTCCTCGGCAAGCTGCACGGCCTTCTCGCCGTTGTCCGCCTCGCCGACGACGTCGTAGCCTTCGCCGCGCAGGATCTCGATGATGTCCAGGCGGATGAGGGTCTCATCCTCGGCGACAACAACGCGGCGCGCCGGCTGGGAAKTGGGGGATGACTCCGTCTGTTCTGACACGGGAACTCCTTGGAAAGGTACGGCGGGAACTCCACCATCATAGGTTTTGTCCGCCAATGTACTTGGACCGGTTTGGTTCGATGCGGCGTCACTGGCGCGATTCTGGAATTCAGCCTATCTGCATGTAGAGTAATTTCGCGCACTGGAAGCGATCGCGTTGCTCACAGCACWGTGGTTGAGTGATTGTTACACCGGTGTACTCCGCGCCCGAGTGGCGGAATTGGCAGACGCGCCGCACTCAAAATGCGGTATCGAAAGGTGTGTGGGTTCGAGTCCCACCTCGGGCACAGTGTTTCCGCAGKTCAGAGGCCTGTTTCGTCTTTGGGTGTTGACAAAACCGCTCAAAGTGTTGACAGCGGCGTACCGTTTGTGGTGTGGCCAGCATTCGAAAGCGCACCAAAAAGGACGGCACTTCGTCCTACATGGTGTTGTGGCGGGACCCGAAGAGCCGCGAGCAGCAGGGTCTGACCGTCGCCACGCTCGTCGAAGCKGAGACCCTGAARAGGCTTCTGGACGCCAACGGACAATCCTTCGAGATYGCCCAGCACGCYATCCTCTCCAACGCCAAACGCACRCCSACCATCGCTGAAGTCATCCARGARCACATTGATCTSTTGRTTCGGCCATCGAGYGGAACCATCAAGACGTACCAAACCATGTTGGATCTCCAYGTCCGCRATGTCATCGGTMATGTTCCSGCGGACAAGCTCGACTATCGRCTGCTCGCGCAYTGGGTGAAATCGATGATGGCAAAGGGGCTYGCGCCGAAGACRGTYCATAACGTYCATGGCCTCATCTCCGCCGCMATGAACACCGCAGAGATGCTGGGCTACATTCCGCGGAACCCTTGCCGGGGCGTGCAGCTGCCGCCCATTGAGAAGGCTGAGGACGAGGCTATGTTCCTCACCCATGCTGAGTTCAGCCTCATCATGGAGGGGATGGGGGAGCGCTACAAGGCCTTCACGAATTTTCTGGTCATGACCGGCACTCGCTTTGGAGAGGCCACCGCGCTGACTGTGGCTGACGTGGATCTCCTGTCCAAGCCTCCGACAGCGCGGATCAACAAGGCTTGGAAACGGGACGGCCAGTCGAAGTTTTACGTTGGTGCAACGAAGACCGGTGCCGGCAAGCGGACCATCGGACTGAACCCGGCACTCGTGGAGCTGCTCATCCCGCTGGTAGCGAGCCGGCCGGGGAAAGAACTTGTGTTCACTACTCCCAAGGGCGGGCGAATCATTCACAAGCTCTACTGGCACCACTACTGGGTTCCTGCCGTTCACAGGGCGCAGACTATCGGTCTAACCAAAAACCCGCGGATCCACGACCTCCGCCATACTCACGCATCCTGGCTGATCCAGGACGGCGTGCCCATGTTTACCATCTCGCGCCGGCTGGGGCACGCCTCTACACGGACTACCGAGCAGGTCTACGGGCATTTGATGCCCGAGGCGCTGCAAGCCGGTGCTGACGCTACCGAGCGCTCTGTGACAGCCTTTCTGCGGTGACGGTACGCTGCTCTGCGTGACAGCGTGCGGATATGTGCCTCGGGGAGCCTTTGACTGTCTCGCGCTCCCCGTCATGTCGGTTAGTCTCCACGAGGCCATGAAAGTGGAAAGCAACGCCTTCCCTTTTGGAGTTCCCGTGGAGATCGAATTTTTTGAACCCGCTGAAGCTGCCGCGCTGATGCGCTGCACAGAGTCATGGCTGCGCGACGGCGCGACCAGTGGCCGGTTCCCCCACGCATGCTGGGGCAAGGGCAAGATCATTTTCACTTCGGAGCACATCCTGGAGATCGCGAAGTTGAGTGAGATCCTTCCCGGCAGCAGTGGTTCTTCGCTCTCCGGCATTGGGCCCGTGAAGGAGGAAAGGCTCATCGGTACCCGCTCGAAAGTCAGACTGGCCGCCGCGAATTGAGCAAGGGTGGCGTTCTCGTCCGGCCCGCGGTTCGAAAAGTTGAGCAAGCGAGTGGCACCCGAGGCGGACTTCCCCAGAAGACCAAAGGCGAGGACGTGTGGCGGGCACCACGGACACGGTTACGCGTGGCAGGCAGTGGTCGAAGCTAGCGTGGAACAACCGCCAATAAATAAACGGACCATGAAGCCGTATGGCACCAGATTCGGGGTAGGGATTCGGTGCTGCCATCGTGTTGACCTGCAACGCCGGGACTGCTCCCGTAGCTCAATCGGATAGAGCGCTGGTTTCCTAAACCGAAGGTCGCAGGTTCTAGTCTGCCGGGGGCACCGAAAGCCACGCCGTCCGGTGCAAGCGTCCGTGCTGGGCGCTGGCTGAAAAGTTAGGATTCGACGCATGGAGCTCAAAAGCATTGAAGGCAGCGCGGCGCTGGCTGACGACACAGTCGTTTTGACCTTCGACAAGATGGTCGCCATGACCGAAAAGAAGGCGGTCAGCCCCCGCGACATTCCGTTGAAGCACGTGCGCGAGGTGGACTTCGTCGCCCCCACCATGTGGAAGCCCGGTTACCTTCGCATCATCATGCGCGCTGACCAGGAGCGCGTGAATCCGATGCTTGACACTTTCGCAGTCCAGCTAGGTGCGGGCCGTCGTCTGAAAGAGGCACAGGAATTCGCTGCCCAGCTTCAGGAGGCCGTCGATGCTGTGGAGTACGAAGCGCCGGAAGCGCCCGAGCCCTCGGGTGAGGTCGTCCAGGCTCCTCGGCCGATCTTCAAAGACCTGATGCGAAGTGCTCGGGAGGCCAGCGAAGCCTACGACGATTTCAAAAAGAGCAGCGGCACGTTCCGTGGCCTGATCCTCTCCGGGCGGACCCTCAGCAAGGGAAACAAGTCATGGTCGGCCAGCGAATGCGAGATCGTCATTGACACCGGTGCGAACGTCAGCGCCCGGGTAACGGGCACCCGCGTTGCAGCCGGGGCACTCCTCGCTGGAACGACCGGTGCCCTAATCGGGTCGATAGCCAAGAAGGACCGGAGCGCGGTGTACATGACGGTCACCACGCCGGACGACATGTTCCTTGAAAAGGTTTCCGGACTTGATGAGGTCAAAGCCCGCGAGTTCGCGACAAAGGTGAAGCGTGCCGGGATGCTCCAGATGAAGGAGAAGGCCGAGGTCGCCAGGGACGATGCGGCCCGAGCTGCGGCAGCCGTGCCGCCTCCGCCCCCGGCTGGCGTTCCGGCAGGCTGGTATCCGCGAGGCGACGTCCAGGAATATTGGGACGGCGCTGCCTGGACAGGGAACACCGCCCCGCTCGCACAGGGCTGACCCGGCAGATCCTCGCGACGAGAGGCCGGCGGCCGCGTCCGCACACATGCCGCAGGTGGCCTCATGAGCAAGCGAGCCTATTTGTTGGCATGAACCTCAAAATCGAAAGTGACGTGCGCAGGGACGAATGGAACTTCATTTACCTCGCGGTGCACTCCAGTAATGCGAAGGCTGCAGAGGATTCCGTGCTCATTCATGAGAACCACGGTCTGGCCCACCTTCGGCGTGACGTACCTGCCAGGTCGAAGAAAGGAGGGGAGGTCGTCCGGACTGACTGCACCTGCAGGCACAAGCCCAACAGCTTTCACTTTGTCCGCAAGGACGTAGACGCTGTTGTCGCTGTGTCCCGATACTTCCACGGCGAATGTGAGTTCGTCATGCCCCAGCGTGTAGGTTCCCTGCTCTTGGTTGCCATACTCGAAGTGCACCTCGCCGTTTAGGTGAGGTGTTGTCCAGTGCGCCGGATCTCGCAGGTTGGCGATGCGCTCGAGCCGTACTGCGCGATCCTTAATAACGCGAATGGGTGTTGCATTCGACTTATCGGCCGGCAAGCCCTCGATCCAACGCCACAAGTCGTCAATCTGCTCTGATCCAGGGAAGTTGTCCCACTCGGGGTCTGAGTGGAAATCGAAGCCCTTCGGTTGGCGGTCGGCGAGCCAGGCTGGGAGCTGAAAGCGTGGGTTGTTCACGAAGAGAACGGACAGCCAGTTGGCCGGCCTGTTGTCATAGGCACCTCGAAGCCATTCATTCTCAATGGCCACGCCTGAGCCCGGAACCCTTTCGGCCCTCTCAACGTAGGATTCGTCGGCAACGACCAGGACGTGTTTTGCGTCGATAGCGTTACGCATAAAGCCAGTTAGACCTGAGCCGTAGTCTAGCTTCGCGTCGATGGCCACATCGTAACCGAGCAGGTGCAGGTGGCTCGCCAGAAGCCTCACATACTCACGGTGGGCTTGAGAAGACCACGCGTAGGAGATGAATACATCAGCTGGCACTATTGACCTCGTTTTCGCCGTCGTTCATTGCCCAAGTGAACATCATGTCGATGCGGCGGGCGAATCGGGGGTGGTAGCGGTGCCGGCGTACAGACGGCGCAGCTCCTCGTACAGCGGCTCCTTCAGGGCGTAGCCGGAGCGGCCGAGCTTGCCCAGGACCGGGAATTCGGGCGAGCCGAGGGCCCTGGCGACCGCCGTGGCGTCGGAGATTTTCCGGCAGCCGGAGCGGAAGGAGACTTCGGCGTCGATCGCGGCGTCGTCCATGCGCAGGGCTTTCCCGAGGCGGTCGCGAAGATCTTTACCCGTCCCTTGAAGCTGTCGACCATGCTTGCCCAACGTCATGCATCCTCCTCTGGACATGTCCAGAGCTGAGGCGTTCAATTGAAGCTCGGCGCCGAACGCGCCGCGGTGGCTGSCKTCAGYGGCRGTCACGCTTGCTGTCAGCTGCAAGAGGGGGCGGTATGGACCAGCAAACATCGCAAGGATCGGRGCCAGAGCAGATTGCAGAGGAGGCGTTTCTGGCGCTACATCTACCGAGCCACCTGACGCTGGACGGGCTCACCGCAATCGTGGCCGCCCTACGTCGGCGTCGAATCGAGATCGAAGCTACGATGATCCTTAACGGCACGTCCGTCTGCGGACTGTGGCTGTCGACGGATACTCGGGAAATCATTCTGCACGCCGTTACAGATTCAGCGTTGCACAGGCAGCAGTTTGTCCTTCATGAGCTTGGACATATGATCCTGCGCCACGATGAGTTGGGCATTTTCTCGGAGTATGCCGACAGCCTCTTCCCAAATCTTGACGGCGAGATGGTGTCACGGGCTTTGGCACGAAGTAGCTTCGTTGACGACCTGGAGGCCGCAGCTGAAACTCTCGCCGATCTTCTTGCCGGCGCTATCCGCGACAGCACCATGGAGCCAAGATCATTTGAACAGGTTTTCGGGTGATCCAGACAGTCGCCGCCGCGGTCATCTGGGGCCTCGTTCTGTGCCTCCTGCCCGGCTCCCGCGTCAGAAAAGACCACAGCATTCTCGTTGCCGCCGTAGCGATCGCAACGGCGCTTTCCTTGAATATCGACGCGATATACATCGCGGGTGATAGAGCGCTCGGCGGCCGCAACCTCCTGGATCTGTGCGCGAACATCTTGATGGTCGTGGGAATTTACTTCCTTTCCCAGGCAATCCTCCGCGCTGCCGAGCTCAACGATGCACCTGTAGGCAGGGACCGTCGTGGCCTCCTGATTTTGGGTCTAGTCTCCGCGGGGCTGATCCTAACTTTCCTCCGCATCGAAGCACCCGTGTCCTCAACGAAATTCATGTTGGATTATGGGGACCAGCTTGCTGCCGCTCTCTACTCCGCCATCCAGTTTGTCTACATCGGGGTGGTTGTCGGCGTGACCGGATGCGTGTGCTTTAGATTCAGACGGCGGATGGCCAGGTCTTACTTTCGAGTCGCCTTCGCTCTCGTTGGCATTGGGTGCTCCCTGGCTCTCGTTGTCGTGCTTGCTGTCTTGGGAATGGACGTCGCCCATCTTCTGGGAGAGCAGTCAACGATGGAGCAGTTGGCCGCTGTTTACGACATGAGTTTTGTCGGGGCGATGGTGTTTCTGTGTGCTGGGCTGGCCCTGCCACCGGTCGCCCGTCGGATCGTTCGACGAGCACAACTGAGGACACAAGCTGGCTTACTGGCAAACCTCACGTCCACCTGGGAAAAAGCGACTGCGACCCGCAAGGATGGACGCCTGGCGGCGTCCGCAGCAGCCATCGAACGGGGTCATGCTGAGACGCGAAGACTTCATCGGATGCTTGTCGAAATTGAAGATGCACTCCTGATGGATCCGGACGCTGCTAAGTTGCTGGATGAAGCTGATTTTCAAACATTGACTCGCGCAGAGGATTACCTCGCATCCAATCAAGGCGTGCAGGATGGCCGAGTCGGCGTGGCAGGATGGGGGAGGAGGAATGATGCCTAGTGGCAGATGACGCCGTGGAACCCGCGGAATCGCCGCAGGCGAGGCTCGCCCGCAAGTTGAATCTGTTGCTGGATCTGTATGAGATCCGAGGGGCAGGGCCCTTGCCTTACAGGGAAATCAGTCGAGACATGGCTGACCGTGGCACCCCGTTGTCACGGTCAAGATGGGCCTACATGCGAAGCGGTGATAGCTCCCTGGCTATGGATAAGGAGCTGCTCCARAAYCTCGCGAYATTCTTYGGCGTGGATCGCCGGTACCTGCTYGATGRYTCAACAGAKGTACCCGAGCTGGTGGAAGCACAGCTCAAACTTTTGAAATCGATGCGCGAGGCTCGGGTTAGGAATTTTGCGGCCAGGCAATTACAGGATTTATCACCTGAAACGCTCTCCCGACTTCGGGATGTCATCGACGAGCACGTCAGGAGCAACGATGAAGAGGCGTAGGGTGCTGGGCTCTCTAGCCTTTGGAGCCGTAAGTGCGGCTGCAATAACGTTCCTGGGTGCTGCCTACTTTGCGCGCCGAGTTGTGGTGCCGACGACKACGCGCCGGGAGGATCTTYCCATAAGGCAAGTCTTCGTAGGAGWGGACGGWTYCCTGAGGATCGAACTGCCGRCKACGCCATTGACGAGAGCGCCMGGSCRATACAGCTTKTGGTTYGGCAATGGCARGGGCCATGCCTGTATCGGGGCYGTCGTAGACGAAGACACGAACGASGGAACAGTGACRCGGCTSGTSGAGCGMGTYGACTCCGRYGACCTACRCRCYGCTACMGCYGGCATCTGGAGCGGMTACGCCTTCTCYAAASCCGAGCAACTCGGCCTKCCTTTTGAGGAAGTGMAGATYMARGTCGATAACGGCATGGCACCYGCATGGAAATTCRWGCCCACGACGACYGGTCCKRCGGYTTCCACATGGGCTATCCACGCACACGGAATGGGTGGGAAACGCGCTGGTGCCCTTCGCGGCGTTCCTGTTGCCAACAGGCTCGGTCTGACATCGATGGTCGTATCATTCCGCAACGACGGCGAAGCGCCGCCGTCGAACGATTCCCGGTACTCTTTGGGCCAGAACGAGTGGTTGGATCTCGAAGCGGCCATCCAGTTCGCCGTGGACCACGGTGCTAAAAGGCTCGTTTTGTTCGGATGGTCGCTTGGCGGTTCCATGGCTGTGCGTGCCGCGAATCTTTCTGCCCATTCAGATCGGATCATTGGCTTGGTGCTGGTGGCTCCCGTCCTGAATTGGGCTGAGACGTTGACGTTCAACGGGAGCGCCAGTGGGTTGCCGGAACCTATGGCCAGGGTTGGGCTGAAAATGTTGGGTGCGAAAACAGGACGCTGGGTTACCGGGCTCGAGCAACCTATTGATCTTTCCACACTGGATTGGGTAGCCCGCGCCGGTGACCTCAAGACGCCAACGCTCATTCTGCATGGGATCGAGGACAAATCGACACCGGTGGAAGTTTCGGCGCGTTTGGCAGAACTTCGACCCGACCTCGTTCAATTGGTTCGATTCGACGTTCCAGGTCATTCACTTGAGTGGAACGCCGATTCAGAGAGGTGGGAGTCCTCGGTTACGCGGTTCCTGGAGTCACTGCCCGCTGACTGAAACGTGGCCGCGAAGTCCGCAAGCTGTCTCTCGATCTGATCCGCCCGTGCCCTATACGTTCCCGATCTCAAAGTGAGTATTTCCGCTTCGCGCAGAAGAGTGAGGTGTTTGCGGACAGAGGAATCAGACAAGTTTAGGGCTGCAGCGACCTCAGTGCAGGTGGCCGGGCCATGGGTGATCAAATAGCGAATGAGGCGGCTTCGCGTCCGATTCATCAAGATGTTCGCCATGGAGACCACAATCAGGTGACGAGGAAATCTCTTTAACCCGCTGTAGACGGGTCTACAGCAAGACGATACGCTCATCTACATACCGATGGAAGTACGGAGCCCCACATATTGCGTGGCGAGTTGGCCAARGCAATACTGGGCAACATCGGYRGCTCRCTGGCGATAGTCAGCTCAGGTCTGGGAGRTGAAWCGTGTCCGGAGATGGAGARGGYCTCAAGGGCRCGGAAAGCYCGCCCCAGGCCGAACTTGCACGCCGYTTGAACCTGCTGCTCGACGTSGTCGTTGCCGAGCGAGGACAACCCGTCACGTTCCGCGAAGTCCAGGAAAAACTGGCGGAGAAGGGGATCAAGCTTTCCAGAGCCCGCTGGTTCTAYATGAAGGACGGCACGGGCAGGCTGGTGAGCGACCCGGCACTACTCGGCGCCTTGTGCGAAATCTTCAATGTGGATCCCGCTTATCTTGTGGGTAGCGAGGCCGCAGATCTGCCCCAACGCATTGATTCGCAGCTTGAGTTTGTGAAATCYCTCCGCGCTGCGAGGGTGAAGACKTTCGCGGCCCGCACCCTTGGTGAYGTGTCGCCGGAGACRCTTCGGGCGATCACGGAGTACCTGAACAAGGACATCAGCCGCCGGCCGGAAGGGGAGARGGCTGCGGCSAGTCCGCCGTCGGATGGGGATGAGACGCCGGAGCGSGCAGACTAAMCGTCTGGCACATCTTTCCAARACAMTGCGGCTACTGTTCCAGCAAGTACTTAAKGTGRGCGTCGAGCAGTTCCTTGATTCGGACAGGGTTCGCGGAATACCGSGGTGAGCGTCCGTGCCTACGTCCAGGCTCGACGTCGACGATCACCACTCCGGCCTCTTCGAGGGCSGCCAGGTGCTTGGCCACRCTGGGATCGCCCGCGCTGACAGCGGTGACGATATCCCCGCGCGTCGCAGGCCCACTAGAGGCTAGGAACCGAAGAATTTCGTTTCGCGCTCGGTTGCCGAAGGTTGCAACGGCAGCTTCGACGTCSGCCGACCAGGCGGCGTCGTGRGGCTGCGTAATTCTCGGCATAAGGTCATTCTTCCTGAAGGTAACGCAAAAAGTAAGAACAGCACTCTTGACGATACTTTAATTATCTTCGAMAATAATTCCTGTAGCTTCTTCTGATCGTTGTTTGGATCTCTGCATCCACTAACTGGGGTGGCCTTTTTGCGCGACTCTGCGAACTACTCGWTCTGAACAGTCAMAGCGGTGAAGCCATGGAAATCGAAGCCAASGCGTATCAATCTACTAAGGGCTCAGASACGGTCGYTGATGTCGATGTCTCATTGCGRAACGCACCTCCGCCKGAAGAACCCGYMATCCMGATCGACCGGATCATGGTCGCGGTTGATGGCGTGCACCGWTACGTTGTTTCCCGGCTTGCGMGAATCGGGCGRTCYTGCGATGTGGATGACGTCATGCAGGACATCMGGGTCGCCGTGTGGGACGGGGTTGCGCGGGGTCGCTACCGGGAGCTGCCGGGCATCCCCTTTGAAGCGTGGGTCCAGGGTGTTTGCAACAAAATCTGCGCGGCCCATATCCGGCGCGAGCTTAGYCAYCAAACGTTGCCSTTGCTYGTKGACTTCTCGACGACGGAAAGCTCACCCGAGCTYCTYRCTGTCATARGTGCTGGAGCGGCGGCWGACGGCGTTGAAAACTATGTTGATCAGGCCTGGGCGCAAGCCATGCTGGGCATGGTCCAACGCAGCGTCAGCGAGGAAACCTGGAAGCTTGCCGTTTCCAGTCTCACTGGGCCGAGGCATTACGGACCTCCGTCTCCCCAGGACCGGCGTCGATGGCACGCCGTAACTGTCGTTCGGCACACCGCCAAAACAATCAACATGGCCTTGGGCTGCCATCCGGAGCCCGGATTAAGCATCGATGATCTCTGCCGGTGCGCTGCGAACTGCCTTCCCACAAACGTTCTCCGTAGCGTCGCGCAGACGATAGTTCGTCCAGGACTACGAGGACTGGAGAGGTCCGTGCAGGTGGCAGCTCTGGCCAGTGAGCTCGGCGTCACCGAGAGGTACATCGCGGTAAATATCGGCTTTGCCCGGCAGTTGTACCGAGCGGCTTGGCGCGTGCTTCAGCACGAAGTGAACAGAGCGGCTCTGTAGGTCATGGGTGTCGGACATTGGGGTTGGGAGATGAGTTGGTTCCGTAGAGCTGGCCGTCGGCAGTGGTTCGCTGCGGGGCTGGTGGTCCTGCTCATGATTGGCGGAATCTTCCTACTTTGGCCCGCCGATCGACCCAGTGGGCAGGTCGCGCCAGTGACGTCCGTAGCCGCGCAGGCAACGGCGACGCGCTCAGGTACTTCCACGGCACCAGGTGATCCGCCCGCTGATGCGGAAGAGGCGCCCGCTAGAGCGGAGGCAACGCGTGATGGGTTGCCACGGACCCGCGATTACCGGGCGCTCGCTGTAGCCGCAGCCAAGGGAATCTACACCTGGGACAGCCGTTCTTCGCCGTACTCGGACGTATACGCCAAGGTGCGGTCTTGGTGGGAGTTGCTGCCGGATGGATCCAATCCTCTATCCGTGCTGGTTCGAGAGTTTGAGGGGACCGGCGTGACAGCAGGTACGTTCACAACCCTGGCAGGTCAGTCAGCTCACCGAAGCGGCACCGCTGAGTCCTCACGCTGTGATCTCGAGCTGGCCAAAGTCCAGGAGTATCCGGCCCCATGGGAAGGCCTTCACGTATGCACGGTGACGGTACACGTTGTGGATGAGTCAAGTAACGGCAAAAATGCCTATTCCGCGCCCGTCACGGTGATGGTCAACTGTCCGCCTGCCATCACCGCTCCAGCTGAGAGCTGCGCCATGGTCGCCTTCTACGCGACCGCAGCAAGAATCGTCTACTAGTGGCTGCTCTGGCAGCCGCAGGCCTGCTGCGGCGACGGGCATTGCTGAAGGTTGTGTCGGGGGCCGCTTCTCTCGCTCTGCTTATTGGCGCTTTGGGATTTGCAGGGGGCGTGGCTGCGATAACTGGTATGGGTCGCCAATCCGCAGTTGCTTGTACACCGGCGGGCACCGAGGTGACTACTGCGCCAAACGTGACAGGTGTTGGCTTGGAAGTACGGACCGCTGGGCTATTGCTCTACGAGCTGAGGCCTCGGCAGGAGAGCGTTGCGCAAACATACATCGCGGTCGGCAAGCAGCTTGGAATACCCCGCTCCGGGCAGATCATTGCCATCATGATGGCGCTGCAGGAGTCAAGCCTGCGCATGCTTGCGAACCCCAGCGTGCCGGCTTCCCTGGACTTCCCTAATGACGGCGTCGGGCGAGACCACGACTCGATCGGTTCAGCCCAACAGCGTCCGGCGGCCGGCTGGGGGACGGTTGAGCAGCTGATGGACGCCTCCTATAACGCGCGGGCCTTCTACGGCGGTCCGTACGGACCGAACCGCGGCAGTCCTCGAGGACTGCTGGACATCCCCGGATGGCAGGCTATGGACAAAGGCCTGGCCGCCCAAGCCGTTCAGGTGTCTGCCTTCCCTGAACTGTATGCGCGTTGGGAGCCGGCGGCCTCGGCAATCGTGGCTGCGCTTGAAGGTGGCACTGCTCCCGCCACGTGTGCAGATTCCTCGCCAGCGGGGCCGCGGCCTGGAGGAACTTCACGTAACTTGAGCCAGCAGCGGCAGGACATTCTGAGGTTCACGCAGGAAGGTTTGGGCGGAAGATACGTGTGGGGCGGAACCACCTTCAAAGCCTGGGACTGCTCCGGCTATGTGCAGTGGATCTACAGGCAGGCCGGAATCGAACTGCCGCGAGTAGAACAATGGCGCGTTGGTGTCCGAACAGAGGATCCCCAACCAGGAGACCTTGTGGTTCAAAATCCACAGGGACCCGACAACTGGGGCCACGTCGGCATCTACGCGGGCGACGGCATGATGTGGAGTGCCCTCAACCCTGCGGTGGGAACATTGCTGCATCCCGTGAGCTGGAATCCTGGTGCGGCCTACTTTGACCTGCTGGGGCCTTGAAGACAGATGCCGGTGTGCAGGCGCGGCCGCCATTGGCCGCTACACAAGTCGGACGGCTAAGACGAGGCGCACTCCCGGCGGCATTCATCCTGGTCATGGTTCTGTGGCAGCATCAACAGACGACCGCATGGGCGAAGCCCCAGCAGTAGCTGCAGAACTACGGCCACCCCCTCCCAGTAACCGTTTGATTGCCGAAGACGCCGCAGCACGCGGTCTGCAACGAGCCGCGCGCTGAGCAGCAGCCACAACTGAGGTAAGGATTCCCGCACCCGGCCGAGCAGCAGCCACAACTGAGGTAAGGATTCCCGCACCCGGCCGAGCGGTCGAGTGCGAGTGTATCTAGGACGCTTGCCGGATACCGGGACAAAAGAGGAGCGGAGGGCGGCGCCGTCTTCCACTGAAACGGCGGCGCTTCCTGTTACATTGGGGGCGCAGTATCTGGGGGCATCGTTCGTCGTGTCGTGCCCAATTTCGGCGTTACTCTTACGAATGGCTGGTGGTTTCGATGACGTTCCCGTCTGAGTTGGCATCAGTCCTCACTGGTGCCTCCATGTCGCAGCTCAGCCACTGGAGATCTGCACCTGCGCTCCTTGCCCCAGAGATAGCTTCGAAGCCCAGAGCCCTTTACTCTTTTCGAGACATCGTCGCCCTCCGGACCTTCGTTCGGCTGCGGCGAGAACTTCCACTACAGCGAATCCGGACGGCGCTAAGCACCCTCCAGGATTACGATCTAACCGATCACCCCTCCAGTTACCAGCTAGTAACTGACTCCAAGACAGTCTTCCTTGTGGACGATCAAGGAAGGGACATGGTTGACCTCGTAAAGAGACGGGGGCAGACAGTTCTGTTGTCCATGGCGGACGTTTTTGCCCCATTCACCAATCTTCAGGGTCAAGACGTCGTGGACTTCCGTCGTCCCCGGCAGAACATTGAAGTACGCGAAAAACGCATGGGCGGATGGCCTACTATCGCTGGCACTCGGCTGAGGTATGACACTATCGCTCTCCTTCTTGGTGACGGTTCCGTCGAACCCGAGGACGCGCACTACTACTATCCTGAGGTCTCAACGCAGGCGGCATTAGACGCCGCCGACTTTGATATATCCGTACGGCAACGACGGATGGCCCGTTGAAGATCTATATCGACGAGAATCTGCCGTACCGGACTCTGGTTGAGCCACTCACAAAGCTCTACCGGGTCCATGTCTTCCGGCACCCCGGTCAAGAATCTCTTGCAGGTGTGGAGGACGTGGAACTATTTGAGTGTCTCGCTGAGAGAGATTTCGATGCCATCATCACTCAGGATGCCAATCAGCTAAACAATCCTGATGAGAGAACTGGTCTAAGATCTGCCGGCCTGCACTGGATCGGTGTCCCGCAACTCAACGAACCAGGTTTGCATGGGTTGGGCGCTGTTGCCGGCATGGTAATTTCTGGGCTGCCGTACTTCTTCGAAAGCGATGCAGAGCTGCCCCATATTTACAGGCTCAAGCCAGCTGCACGGAAGGCCCTCCGTGGCCCTGACATTGAGCCCGTTTAGGAGAATCTAGACCAGACAAGTCATGTCGCTGCCCCTCCGTGGCTCCCATGAACACGTGAGCTCATCTGCTCACTCCATGGATCACAACGGACGGAGCACCCATGTTTTTCGCAGCGGTGGACCCGGGGATCATCCCGAACGCGAGCTTTCCCTTCCTGGAATCGCTCAAACAGATTGGCGGCGGCATCCTCGTCGGCGCCTTTATCATCATTGCCATCGTGGCCATCATCGGTGCCGCGATGCTGTTGGCCGGCAAGCTTAGCCAGTCGTCACGCCTTGCTTCTGGCGGGGGAGTGATCCTCCTATGGACCGGTCCGGTTGCTGCAATTCTCGGCGGCATCAACGGCTACATCCTCTGGTCGCAGACCGCCTTTCCTCTTGGGTTTTAGCTCATGCCCGTTGATTGCGACCTCAGTGGATGGTGGCCGCCCGGTTGTGGTCTGGTCTCACAAGCCAACGACAACGCCTTGGGCGCCGTCACGTCCCTCTTAGCAAACATCCTCCAGAATATGGCGTCGTGGCTTTGGGCCTTCATTACCGGCGCCTTCACCGTGTCGGACGTCGATGACTCGCAATGGCTCTCCATCCGAGGGCTCACGAGTTGGTGGGTCGTTGTCATGTTGACACCTCTCGTCGTCGTGATGATCCTTCAGGTACTGTCCGGCCTCGTAAGCCAGCAGCCGAGACGGATCGGACGGGCGATGCTCGGCGGAGCTGCTGCCATCCCGCTGGTTGGGGTGGCTGTGTATCTTGTCCGGCAGCTGACACGGGCCAGCGACTTAGCCTCGGCCGCGCTGCTCGAATCGATTGGCTCCGATCCCTACCTGGTGTTCATGAGACTCTTTGGCTTCGAGCGSGCACCRGAAGGAACAGGGCGAGAATGGAACCTAATCTCGCTGGCACCAGGGAACACCGGGGGCGCTCCTGGTGCMGTCGTCGTGACGGTGATGGCAGTCATTGTCGTCTGGWTCCTTGCATTCATCCTGATGTGCTCGATGATCTTCCGCTCCTTCGCGCTCGTCGTGTTGGCCGCCGTCGCCCCCGTTGCGCTCATGCTGCTTCCCTGGGACAAGACAAAATCCTGGGCGCGGCGATGGTGCGAGGTCGTCATTGCCTTGGTTCTRGCCAAACCTTTGGCCGGAACAGTCTTGGCAGTCGCGGTGAAGCTCTTTGCCGAGTCCAAGTCCTTCGCAGGATTGGCAGCCGGCACAGTCGGCATGGTCCTCGCCTGCGGCGCACCAATGATGGCCCTGCGGCTGGTGAGCTTCGCCGGCGGAGAACTCGCGGCCGCCGCCCAAACCGCAGGAGGCGGCCACATCCTGTCCAGGAGCAGCAATGTAGCGGCCCGCCAAATCAGCAGGCAGACAGGTGGGCGCCTTACGCTCTCGAGTCTGGTGAGTCGGTCCGCAATGACTCGGCCGATCAGCTCAAGCCGTAGCGCCTTCCCCACACAAGTGTTGGCATCCACMGTCCGCTCCGGAGCGTCTTCACCTGGCAGCGACGGGAGTCGACTGGCTCTGAGCAGCGGAACCTCCGTTGGCGCTCCGACCGCCCCGCACCCCTCGGAATCCCTGGGCTCAATGCGTGGTCATCCCCGTASACAAAACGGCAWCGYCTCAGARTCTGSGCGGCAGGCACCTCTGAAAGAGGCCGAACGGCGAGCGCAGCCKARCGTCAGCGCACCAGGCCCAGCAAGAGTCCGCCCCCCGAAGCCCCAGCCACCAAGAATCGACCCTCCGAAGGGAGGTACTCCTCATGTCTGAGGATTCGCGGGCCCTCGAGGCCGTCAAGTTCCCAAGATACGAGCGCCGGGGATTCTTCCTCGGGCTCAAGTGGTACCARTTGCTGATCATCGCAGGGGGAGCRTCAGTCGCCATCGTGGCATCCGCCAGTGCCGGGCCGGCAGGCYTATTCCTCTCCGGACCAATGTGGCTCGGGCTCATGCTGCTTGGACTCCTCCAGTACTCCCGCATCCCTTACCCCGTRTGGGCAAAACAGATTGTTTTGTTCTTTTACCGTGCGGCGACAGGCCAGACCCGTTTCCTCGCAAAGCCYGCAACGCCACAMCTKGCTGGGCGGCTYGCCCTSCCGGGCGGTCTAGGCAATCTGGAGATCCGAACAACGGCCGGCGGYGAWTGCTTTATCGTCGACCGCCACGGCAAGGAGGCGATCGCTCTGCTGCGATGCAGTACGCGATCGTTTGCGCTCCTSGACGCGGATGACAAGGCTTGGACCGTCCAGGCCTGGTCACGCGTCCAGGCMGGCATGGCCCAACGTCAGGGCGTGGCCCGGATCGCCATCCAGGATTACACCGTGCCCTACCCATCGTCGGCCCTCTGGGAWTACTACAGAGGCAACGCYRWGCAGGCCGRAGCTGGCGGCGGGAAGCTCACGTGGGGACAACGTGCGTACGAGGACCTGCTGGGTGCTGCCGGGTCAACCATGAGCCATGAGCTTCTCGTGGYGGTGGTTTTRGACACCGGCAAGGYKCGACGGCGGATCAAGGAGTCAGGCGGGGGACTSACRGGCCTCGAACGCGTGTTGCGGCTTGAAATCGAGGCCATACAAACGTCGCTGGGGACTCACAGCGTCAAGGTGGAGGAATGGGTCGGCGAAGCGGGATTGCTAGGCATCATTCGTGGTGCATTCGATCCTGCGGCSTTGCCSTCGGCGAAAGTGCCGGTGRCGACAGCCCCGCCGTCGGACGAGCCKKCRGGKMAGGSGACTGCTAACCTCGACCGGCATCGTCCRATGGCCGTGGAGGAACACTGGACGTACCTACGGACCGACACAGGGTTCCACCAGACTTTTTGGATCGCTGACTGGCCCCGGCAGAAGGTCTTCCCGGGTTTCCTGCACCCCCTGATTTATGTCGGCGAGTTCCGCCACACCTTCACGGAAGTCATTCGGGCAGTACCCATGGCTGAAGCCCTGCGTGACATCCGCTCCGCGCAGGAGGCACATGAAACCCGCCGCCGCATCACCGCCCGCTTCGACAGGCCACTCACCCGTGAGCAAAAAGCCGAGGAGGAAGAAGTGATCCAGAGGGAGGAAGAGATTGTCGCCGGCCATGGTGATGTGCGCCCGGCGGCCTACATGACCGTCACGGCGATCTCGCTCGAGGACTTGGCACATCACCGCCAGGAACTTGAATCAGCCGCTGCTGGCGCATTCGTCGAGCTGCGGCTCCTATACGGACAGCAGTGGGCTGCGTTTGTCGCCAGCGGGCTGCCGCTTGGGAGGGGATTGCGTTGAAGCAGGAAACGAAAAGCCTTGAGTATGTCCCATCGGGGAAGAACCGAAGCCAACGGAAGGCACGACGGCGGATCTCACCTCCCGGGGCAGCATGGGCGAGCGCAGCCGCAGAGGACAAGCAGCAGGATTTCCAGGCGATTCGCTTCACAGGTGACTGGGGGAGCAAAGAGCAAAACTCCCTGCGGGGTCCGCATCGGCTGCGTCCCGCGCCGCACCGAGCCTCGACGATGACATTTGCCGCCGCCTATCCGTTCCTTACGGAGTCTGGCCTGGGGCACGAGGGGACTTACATCGGCACAGATGTGTTCGGATCCGGGGCCTTCTCCTACGACCCGTGGATCCTTTACGACAAGGGGATCATCAGCGGTCCGTCCATTGTGGTGATTGGAACGGTGGGCACCGGCAAGTCCATGTGCGGCAAGTCGCTGGTAACGCGGTCAATCACCTTGGGGCGCAAGGCCGCTGTCGCGTCTGATCCCAAAGGTGAGTGGGTCACCGTCGCCAAAGCAGTTGGCGGCAAGGTGATCTCCGTTGGCCCCGGCCGCCCTGCAAGAGTAAATCCTCTCGACGCTGGGCCTCGCCCGAGCGCCCTCACCGAGGCCCAATGGCAGGCGGTGGTGAGGCAACGGCGTCGCTATCTGCTGGTGGCCTTGGTCTCCCTCATGCGGCAGGGCACACCGCTCCGCCCTGTAGAGCACACGGCCCTGGACATCGCCCTCATGGAAACCATGGCCGAGAACTCAAACCCCACMTTGCCCATGGTGCTGGACCAYTTGCTGAAACCCTCSAAGGAGATGACWGCCTTGGTYGGTGTCGAGGGAGGAACCGCAGTCAGCCACTCGTTGAGGCGCACGGTCTCCGGCGATCTCGAAGGYATGTTCGATGCGCCGTCCACKGTGGCCTTCGAYGCGGACGCCCCGATGATGGTGATGGACACCTCGGCYCTGATCGGGGCRTCGGAGCAGGCMCTTTCGCTRGCGGCGGCCTGCGGCGCCACGTGGTTGGAAGCKGCCRTCACAAATCCCGACGGMGGSAAGCGGCTSGTSGTGTAYGACGAGGGGTGGCGGATGCTCGCMGATCCGTACATGTTGGCGAAAATGAGCGAGCAGTGGCGGCTGGCCAGAACCTATGGCATCGCGAACCTGCTGATCATGCACAAGGTTGCCGACCTCAACGAGATCGGGGACAGTACCAGTGGACACCGGCAGAAAGCTTTGGGCCTGCTGACTGAGGCTGACACCAGGATCATTTACCGGCAGAAACATGACGCGATGCGCCTGACCAAGGAGGCGCTCGGCCTGACGGAAGCCGAATGCGAGCACGTCGAGAACCTTCCTAAGGGAGTCGGGCTCTGGAAGGTGGGGAACCGCTCCTTCATCGTTGCCAACCGGGTGACAACTGACGAACTGGCCGTTTTCTCAACTGACGACAGGATGCTGTGAGAGCCCGAGGCAGCTCCCGGGCTGCGAGCGACAATCCGCTGGTCACCGCTTGCCTTATTGCGGCGGCAACCTACGTGTGTATCTGTGCACTGGTTCAGGCGGCAGCGCACTTAGCCGGCACTCTGCGCTGCGGCAGTATGCCGCGGTCGCCCTTCAACCCAGCGGCCGCCGTCGGGCTTCTCACTAACAGGATGGAATGGATACTTGTCCGCCCTGCCGACTGTGAATTTGGCACAGATGGCGTCTGGTGGGTTCTGGCTCCTGCGCTGCTCGCGGTAGGCGCGCTCGCCGTCGGGGTACTGGTCGCCTGGCGGCGATGGAAGCAATCAGGCGGGTGGCTGCGCCAGGACATCCTCAACCGCGACGGCGTAGCCCGCCGCGCCGAGGTTCTTCACGATTTCGGGGCGAGGGCTGTGCGCAAGAGAGGGAAGTTCACACGCCCAGGAGTCGTGAGCCCCTCCGTACAGGACCTGTCGTGGACGCTGGGCCGCTCCCGCGGCGTTACGGTCCACGTCTCCACGGAGGAGTCATTGGTGATTCAAGGCGCACCGAGATCCGGCAAGGGTCTGTACGTTGTCATCAACGCCATACTTGATGCGCCCGGCGCCGTCGTGACGACTTCCACGCGCGCGGACAACCTGGTGGTGACGYTGAAGGCCCGGGCGTCCGGCGGACGACCCGTGACGGTCTTTGATCCGCARGGAATGTCCGGAATTCCATCGTCGCTTCGCTGGTCGCCCGTGCGYGGGTGCGAGGACCCCGACATGGCTACCCGTCGTGGGTTAGTTATCACGGCGGACACTGAGATGAAGGGCGAGAACGCCGCATGGCAGAAGCGCTCGCTGATAGTCCTTCAGTGCCTGCTCCATGCTGCCGCGCTGTGCGGCGAGGGAGTGACGGCATTTCGACGCTGGTCTTCCAGCCCKGTMCTCGCWAGGGAAGCWCTCGAGGTGCTGGGCCGGCCSGGGGCAGCGCTGGGATGGCARGCGGACTTGATGGGGATACTKGAAGACGACCCGCGGAACACGTCCAACTCRTGGATTGGGGTATCGGCGGCGGTGGCRCCACTGTCGTCACCGAAAGTSCTGGCWGCYCTGAAYCCMCAGGACGAGTCCGARGAATTCGATCCGAAGGCCTTCATACGGGACSGGGGMACTCTTTATCTCATMGGCACCCGAGCGGGGGCAGCTGCTGCCGGACCATACCTGTCTGCACTGATCGATGACATCGACAATGCAGCGAGGGAGATGGCGTTCGTATCACCGGGAGGCCGGTTGGAGCCGCCCCTTTCSTTGATCCTYGACGAGATCGCSAACYTGGCTCCRTGGCCCGGACTGCCGGTGGCACTCTCTGAYGGCGGCGGCATTGGCATCTCGACRCTCGTGGTKTTGCARTCCYTATCCCAGGCYMGKTCCGGCTGGTCCATYGATGAGGCGGCCACGATCTGGGACTCGGCCATCATCAAGGTGATCTTTGGRGGWGGATCCGACGARMGSGACCTCCGCTCGCTGGCCGGATTGCTGGGGGARCGGAGCCTYACGCTGACYACACGGTCATGGTCCTCGCAGGGCCGGCAGGACGGTGAGCARATMCGCGAGAGTCCGGTMATTGCYCTGGAYGAGATTCGACGCCTGCCTGTTGGRACRGCMCTYATGCTCGGCCGGCGMACCCGRCCYATYYTGTTGGACCTYCTTGAGTGGCACAAGCGSAAGGACGCRGGGGAGCTGCGCCGCCTGAAAGCCGAGATGGAGCGCGAATTGGCGGACGGGCACAGGCAACGCCAGGAGAAAAAAGAAGAGGCGCCGGATGCACAGCCATGACAACACGGACCAGTTTGATGTCCCGTCCTCGGCTTCCTTTGGGGACGACGAGCTCACCGCACAGTTGTTTAGGTCTGCGTTCCCCATCCCCACTGGCCCCAAGAACGTGACCCGACGCTGGAGGGAGATGACGCCAGAGCAGTCGCAGGACGTCTGGGCGTCCCTCTTCACATGGGTGACATGGCTTGTCGCCACCTATCAACTGACGACGTCGGTGGTTCCGGATTGCTGGTGGCGTCACTCCGAGATCGTGGCCGAGCTTTATGCCCTGCAGCGCGCGGAGCTTGCCTCCTATACAGAAGACGACCCGGGATTCGGTCCGCTCGCCTTCCACGAAAGGCTCCCGCACGCCGTCGAACGCCTGAGGATGCACACCAGGACCGCAGGATGCGTTGGCCTGCAGGTGCACAAGGAGCCCGCGCTTCGCGTCTTGGCTAACGACGACCCCGCTTTCACCGAGTGGCGCAATGCTGCTCATCAGGTGGTTTCTGAATTCTGAGTCATGTCGCTCATGTCAGTCACAGCCATGAACGGGTGTCTGCGCAGCAAATGCTGCGGCCCAAGAAGCATGAAGGGTGGCTGTCGTGGCCGCTACATCCGAAGTTCCGTCCACCATCCCGTCTGGCCAAAGTCCCGCACTGGCCGGACCGGGCGCTCGCCGTATGACTCCTGAGGAGCGCGTTGCCGCCCTCATGGATGGTTTGCACTCAATCCTGGAGAGCGCGGTTGAGTCACCCTCCCATTGGCAGGTCTTGCTCGATGCTTCCGCCAACTTGTGGCGCTACTCGGGCGGGAACGTTGCCTTGCTCATCATGCAGATGGCACAACGGGGAACGGACGAGCCGACGCTCGTCGCGGGGTACAAGGAATGGGAACGACACGGCCGAACTGTCCTTCGCGGTGAGCATGCCCTATGGGTCATTGCACCCAGGACCTCCCGTGTCCAACAGATGCTGTTGCCCGACGGTACCCGYCAGCGSATTCCCGTSGGCAGTAAGCTGCCYSGCGGTGCKGTCGAYGAGGGGAARAAGACGCTCATAACCGGTTGGCGKGGCCAGGCGGTCTTTGACGTTTCCCAGACTSAGGGMGCCCCGCTGCTGGTTCCTAGACCGACCAACTCATCGGTGGAGGCGCCTCAACTGTGGGGATCATTGGCTGGAGTTGCCCGCTCGCATGGTTTCTCAATTAACATCGCGGACGCCCAATACGGACTAACAAGCGGTTTCACGGACTTCGCTCAGCGCCAGGTGCAGGTGGGCGGGTGGTTGAACCCGGAGGAACGCATCGCCGTGCTGGCGCATGAGCTTGGACATGTCTTGCTCCACGGTCCGGACGACCATGTGGGCAAGCTCTATGGCAGCAGCGTGGACCACCGGGGACTGGCTGAAGTCGAGGCCGAGTCAGTTGCCTACACCGTGTTGAAGGCGCATGGGATTGATCGTGGCCCCCAGTCAGCAAGCTACTTGTCCGGGTGGGCTGACGCAGTGATTGAGGCGGAGCAATCAGACGTGGGGAACGACTCCCTCCGGCGACAGCCCGCYTCTCGCGTGGACATAGCGAAGTCCGTCYTSGGCCGCGTCACCKSRGCCGCCAAGCAAATCCTTGAAGTGTCTGATCCTCCGGGACYCGGTGGGAAGGTCCCTGCKGCTGAGGTCTCTCCGCGGGCCCACAGCCAGGAAACCTACGTGGGCTTGAAGCAGCCAGGCGGCCCATCGCATGGCTTAGAGATCTCGGGCCCGTAGGACAACTCACTCAGTGTCGGACGGGACCGCCCCGTCTGCGAAGGAAAGGACAGTAGATATGAGCACCAAGATTCCGGTCAACATCGTCGGCAATCTCGTCGCGGACCCCGAGCTCACCTATGGTGAGTCCGGTGTCGCACACGCCAAACTGCGGGTGGCTGTGAACCAGCGGATCCAAGGAACAGACGGAAGCTGGCAGGACGGAGAGCCTGTCTTCCACAACGTCTCGGCATTCCGGGCGCTCGCTGAAAATGCTTCAAACTCCTTGAGGAGGGGCGACCCGGTGACGGTGTCGGGTGAACTCGAGTTCCGTGCCTTCGAAAAGGACGGGGAGAAGCGGGAAGCGCGCCGGATTGTGGCTGAAACCATCGGTCCTGACCTCCGCTTTGGCACAGCTGCGTACCATCGTTCTCCACGAGCGGCGGCTGGTCCCGAAGCGGAAGTCGGCGCTGGTTTGCAGGCGGCTCCTGAAGCGGCCCTACCCGCATACAGCATCGCTACAAAGGGCCCGGTTGCAGTGCCCCCTTTAGGCGGGCCGGCGCGGAATGAGATTAGCCTCTGACCCGGGGCTTCCAAGCGGCGAATTCTGAACTAATGCTTGTCTGAATCCCGCGCCTGAACCTGAACGACGCGCCATGGCCTGGTCCTCACGGGGACCAGGTCATTACGTCGTCGCGCTCTGGGGGCCGTGCGTCTGGTCGCGGTGTCAGTGCACTCGCTTTCGCTGACGTATATTGCCGCCGCCTCTTTTCTCCCTCGACCACATGCGTTTGGCTACAGCCTGCTACTGCCCTTCCAGTCATCTGGCTGCACACGTTTGATGCTCGAGGAGTGCGCCCACCCCATGTGGTACTTCCCGGAAGARTCCAGCCACTCWATGAGCCCATACTTGCGCGTCCACCCAACAGCTTTGCCGTAGATACCGCCGACATACACTAGCGGCCGGCCAAACTTCGGGAAGTCTCGGAGAGGTGCAGGGTCATCTATCGGTCGGCTCGCCTCAGCATCCATGCGAGCCATCATGCGCTCAACATCTTCTGGGGAGCCAGACTTGATCACGAGGACAAGTATAGAACATATGTTCGAATGCGCTGGGGATGCTTCGGAACTGCAACCGTGCTTGCCACCCGGTGCCACCCGAGGCTCAAGGGCGTCCCCGTCCTCCTAGTGCCAGCGGTTTATGTCATCGTCGTCTTTGACACCGGAACCGCCGTCCTACTCTTAGACACCGCAACGTAGTGGCCGAGCGGTGCTGAGCAGAATCCAATAAATCGCCTGGTCTGCCTGATTGGCTACATTGTGGAGGTCGAAGCCGATACCGGGCAGCCGATGTCGAGTGGATGACGCATGAGACAGTTCAAACGGCTGATTCCGAACTCTCGGCCCCGTAGTTGGAGTTCGCCGCAGCATTACGGGCAGCAATTTCGTCCAAAAGATTCGCGGTGGCAAGACAAGTCCAAAAGATCCAGTCGAGGAACTCCTCACCGAACTCTGACTTCTGGGCCTTGTCGCGGTGGCGGATGGTGAATTGGTTGGCGATCCTAAAAAGGTCACTCTCGTCGGCGGAAGAAACCTTTTTCTTCATTGAGGCTCGTTTTGGTTCCAGTTCGCCATAGAGCAGTGCTATCGCGGCACGCTTGTCTACGATCGTGGCGTTTCTGGCGCGGTACATTCGAACGGCATGGGCCACTTCATCCTCGGGGTCGTCCGCCCGTTGGGCGATTTGTTGCGTCGCCAAGTCATTGAGGGGTGAGTCGAATACGCGAACCAGCCGCCCTTGTTCTTCGCCGGACGTGCCTAGGCGGAGCGGCACGCGGTGAGTCTCCAGTAACGTGTTCACACGCCAGCGGTAGACGCTCTGTCCTGATTGGCTGTTCCAACTTTGATAGTGCAGACCACAGTCTCCGAAGCTGTGGATCGTGGCAGTCCGGGGTCTCTGGGCTTGGTCGTGAAAATACTCGACCAGGGAGTAGACCGCCCCATCCGGAAGGGCGAGTATATCGGCGCCCATCATGGGCCATGGAATGTCCAGCTTTGTGGCACGGCGGATAGACTTCCGAACCTCGTCCAAGTCCAAAGGGTCGTCGACACAGTCTTTTCCGAGGACTTTAGGGAAGTAACCCGCTTCCTGCAATTGATCTATTAGTTCGAAGAAGTCTTCGGCGAAGGTCTCGTATGGTTGATCTTCTGCTAAGGAATTGGCAGCTCCGTTCCGCTCAGCCCAGTAAACGGGCGCCTTGTATGGCCGTAGCCGCGACTCGTCGTTCAGCAATTCAGTGAGCCACATCCGACCCAGTGCGTCGCTCTGAGGCACCCCCGCCTGCCTCATGAATAGGCCATCCGTGGGTAGCGAAGCAAGAAACGCCGATGCAACTCCCTCGTTCTCATAGGCCTCAAGGAGCAGATGGCTGACCTTACTGATCCATTCGGTGTCCCCCGGGGGCAGTTCCAAAATGCGCCGGGCTTCCCACTCGAACAAAGAGCGAGGCCAAAGCAAGGCGTAAACGGGATCATCCATAAGTAAAACCATAGGGCTTTGCTGCGACGCTCTTGACCTTACGACCCGACAGTAAGAGGGCCGGGATGAGATGCGTGACCTGAGAGCTAAGTGGAAAGAAGCCCGGCGAGCATTCTCAAAATCTGCAAGCGGCGAGGCGCTCCGGCGGCCGGAGACACACTTAGGACCCGCCTATCGGGGTCCCTTGGCAAACCGATCTACACGTCGGCTGGCAGCAGACGCCTCAGCGGGCCGTCCAGCGCTCGGTGCCCAAGCCAGGCAATCCGCGGCGCGGATGAAGTACGTTTCCGGCCAAGGCGCGCCGGGCATCACCTGGGCCGGGTCGGGAGCTATGAGCAGGACGGCGCCGGGCCAGAGCGGCTCCGGCAGCGCCTCTATCCAGGCCGGCTGAACATGGTTGAAGCGGTTCCACAGGATGGTGACCCATGAACCGGTGGGCTGCACCGCGTCAACGCTGAGGAGCGTTATCTCGGTTGTGGTCCCGGTGGCCAGCTTGGCATTGTCCAAGGACCTCCATCTTTCCGTTGCGTCGGCCAGCCATGCACGGCGGTCGTTGACCCGTTTCCACCAAAGCCCACCTATCAGCAGCGCAGCTGCCAATAAGAGGCCGCCAACAATTACCTTGAATAAGGAAGGCAGTTCGGCCGGAAGGACAAACGCCAGAAAGAGAACGAGCGCTATCAGAACAACCGTGCTGGTCGATACCAGCCCAGCTGTCGCAACTTTGGGGTTCACCGTCGGGTTTTGAACCATAGTCTCGCCTCTCCATCAGCTTAGAGCTGCCAACCAGCACTCGTAAGGACGACCTGCTGGGAAAGGGGCAAATTCACTGAACTGGTCCCTGGCTGAGGTGACATTTGGCGACCGCGAACGCCATCCATGGATTCTTGGAGTCCTTCCCGTTGTCCCCGCTGTTCCCACTCGTAGTCGGCGGGAGTTGCTCCGAGTGGGAGTGGAGAGTCCGAGATTCCCCACCTGTCCCTGAAAAGAGCGACGGCACGAATCAGTTGGCCTGACGCGCCACTGCCGAGCGAGGCACCCAGGACGCGTTTCCACTCGAGGTCCTCTGTCAGGGCAGTCATGGCTACGGTGTCAGTCCTCCGCCGGATCCGTTGGCGGACCTGATCGACCATCTCCGCTAAGTCAGGACGAGGTGTAGCAAGCTCCTCGACCAATGGGTCGGCCGTCGCCGTCGGCATCCCTTTCAAGAAACGGCGCAAACGCATGCTGAGCAGAGCCGAGGGATCACGYGCACCTGTGGCGTTTYGRAGAGTTTCCTCCAACACTCGTTCAGCGCTTTGGCGGCTGAYGGCCGTSGCCTTCCGCCACGCCGCGACGGCCGCGCCCCACGAAGGTGACTTTTCGAGTTCGAGTGACGAGCCGCCGTCGTGCTTGCTCAAGCATTCCGTGAGAYTTTGRGCAGCYGCTATYTGCGCYAAGTAGTCATACTCCGCGTAGAGGCGTTCGAGGGTGTCTGACTTCTTGCGCTCCGCGTCGCGTACTTCATGGGCGGTCCGCTCAGCACCTTCCGYAGCGAGTACCTCGCCTAAGATGCTCCGCCACGACGGCTGCAGGGAGGGATCAATGGCGGGATGCTCAGAGTCATCACCTTCGCTGACGTAGGCAAAGTTGCCGGAGCGGCCTCGGGTCATGCTGACGTAGAGGAGCTCGCGGGTGAGGCGGCCCTGGGTAACCACAGTGTGACCGGTGTCGACGGTGACGCCCTGGGAACGGTGTGCGGTGGTTGCATAGCCCAGTTCAACGGACGACTCGAGATACGCCCGCGGGAGTATGACCCTTGCTCCTGTTTCCCGCCGTACCGCTAGAAGTGAGTCGTCCCGCCTACTGACACATTCGACGTCGAACAGTGTTCCATTCCGGACGAAGTCACCGTTGCTGTCGACGAGCCGGCGGTCGTTTCCGCGGGCGATGATGGTGTCGCCGGAACCGGCGCATAGGCCATCGTTGAGCAGAACGCTCAGTTCGGGATCCACCTCGCCATTGGCCACGAGGTCGGCTTGGGCGCGTTCGTTGAGCATGCCGACGGTGTCATTGTCCGCCGCGATAAGGATGGATGACTTGCCGGCCCGCATATCGGCCTGCCACGCCAGGTACGCCTGGTCGACCATGTCCAAGTAGGTGCCGTGACTTATCCGTCGATGCTTTTCATAGTCCAGGATCGCTGAGTAGTCTCCCCTCCGGAGCTTGAGGGATGATGCGCCCTCCCACTTTTCGTGGAATCTCCAGATGCTGCTGAGCCGGGTGGTCTTTTCTTGCCGGTCCAGCCAACCGAGGACGCCGCCGGCGTCGATCGCGTCCAGCTGGCCTGGGTCACCCACCAGGAGGATCTTCGCGTGGGCCTCGTGTGCCTGCTGGACGAGGGCGGCGAGCTGGAACGTGGAAACCATGGAAGCTTCGTCGATGATGACGAGCTGGTCCGGGTGGAAGCACCATCGCTGCTGAACGGCGGCGAGGCGGGCAGCTTCCTGCGCGAATGCGATGCTCCGGCGGTCGTCAGGGTGAGCTTTCGTCAGACGGGTCTGGAGGTCGAAGAAGCGCCCAGCCCGGGAACTTGCCCCACGGCCCACCGACTCGTAAAGCCATTTCGCGACATTCTCAGTAGCCATGGAGAGTCCACGGCCCAACACGTCCGCACTTGCCGCCGCCGGGGCAAGCCCGATGACGCTACCGGCACCGTGTTCCGCTTCCCATATCGCCTTGACCGCGCCCAGGGTGGTGGTCTTTCCCGTGCCTGCTGGGCCGACGATCGCGTCAAGGCGGTTGCCGCTGAGGAGGACGCTGGCCATGGCGGCGCGCTGATCGGAGTGCAGTTCGGCCTTCTCGAGTTGTCCGATACTGTCGAGCGAATCCATGATGGCGTTCGCCCGCACGGCCGGGCTGCCGTCGTCGTTCCGTGCCGCCATGATGGCGTCCTCGCACGCGAGCGTTGAGGTGTCGGTATAGAGGCGCGATCCTTGGAAGTCGAAGACGCTGCTATGCCCGTTGCGGAGGTCCGGCGCAGCATCTGGTGGGGCGGAGTAGCGGTACTCGTTGAGCGCTACGGATTGGTGTTCGGCAGCCGTGGCGACGGCATCCATTAGTGCATTCCGGTCGGATGCGGAGCGGCAACGGATCTGAGCGCAGACCCTTTCCGCTTCGGCGAGGAGGTTCCAGCGGTTCCAGGTTGAGCGTTTGCCGGCGACGCGTTCACGGGCAAGGGAGGCGACACTGTCGATCCAATCGGAGGTGAAGTCCGCAAAGGCGAAGGGGGAGTCCCAGGAGCGGTCGATGGTGGCGGCGAGGACGTCGGCTGCTTGGAAACCTCTGCCGGCCGCACGTTCGCGCCAATGGGCCGAGAGTTCATGCAAAGGTGTGGGTAGCTCTGGCTTTGGGATGCGGGTGGCCAACGTAGCCTGCTGGCGAAGCTTGATGATTGTTGCCGCGGTAGGAGGATGACCGTGTTCCGTGACCCATTCCGCCACGAGGCGGTCTGTTTCCATATTGATGAGACGTGACCGGTTCGAAAATTCGCGGATGAGTGCTTCGTCAATGCCGGTGAGCTGCTGGCTGGGATTCTGGGTGCTATTGGCAGGGGTGCGGATTTCCGTGTCGCTGCCGAACTGCCGGTGAAGGGCGTCAAACAGGAGCCCGTTGTAGTGTTCGCTGGCGGCGACGGCGGCCTTGTACAGGGTGCGGGAGTCGAGGGTGACCCAGGCTCCGTCGGTTATGCGCTGGATGCGGTTGGCGATAACGAGGTGCGTGTGGAGCTGTGGGTCGCCGGTCCGGGATTCCCAGTGGTCGAAGGCAGCGGCGATGGCACCCCTTGTGCCTAGGTGGGCTACGCCGTTCCGTCCGGCGCGAGTGTGGACGACGTAGTCTTCGAGCCACGCAAGGGTCTCTGCGACAGCGTCGTGGTGGGTTCTCAGGATCCGGTCCTGTGTGCTGCGGGGGCTGAGTGCCCACAGGACGGACACCGACTTCGGCACACTGAAGGTCAGGTCGAATCCGACGACGGCGTGCCTCACGGTGGGTGGGTCGGTCTTGTTGTCGACGGCGGTGGGTTGGCTGTGCGGGCGACCCAAGGGCGTTGCGTTGTCGGGGTGGATTGCTATGTCGAAGACTGCTTTTGCGTCCGTTTCGGAGACGGGCTCACCGGCGGTCCGGGTGATTCCGTTGAGTCCACCTCCAATCCATCGGCCTTCCGGGGTGCCGGCCTTCATGTAGTAGGTGGTGGCGTCCGGGGGAGAAGTGGATAGGTCGTCCATCATCGTCGTCTTGAAGAGGTAGCGCAGGCCTGCTTGGGCAGAAAGCCGGGCGATGGACATTGTCATAGCCGCGGGGCTCCAGCTTGGCGCTTCGATGGATGCCATCCACGGCGACGGAAAATTTCCAGTGTCGCTTGATCGAGCGCGATGCCCTTTGCCTGAGCGAGGGAGACTAACCAGGCAGAGATGTGTGCCAGGTCTTGGACATTGGTTCTTTGCGCGCGTTTGAGGCGGGCGACCTCTGWCTGGAGAAGGTTGTTGTTGACTCTTTGTTCTGAGTTCTCCGCTTCGAGCCGATCGATCTCGAAGGCTTGGGACCTGAGCTTGGACTGGAGTACTTCCCGGTGCCGCTGACATGATCTTGTTTTGGACTCTAGTTGTCGCTTGCTGGCTTCCAGCTGGGCCTTCAGGTCAGTGGACAGCGAGTCTGCTTTTCGTAGCTGAGCCGGGCGGTTACTAGACCGACGTCGACGGTCCCGCGGCCTGTTAGCAC